>JBAXBD010000987.1:0-2086 GCA_037142165.1 Schlesneria sp.
GTTATTTCACGGAGCGATCAAGCAACCGATTCGAGCCTACGGATCGCAGACGAAGGAATCGCTTCGAGAGGCATTTGTGCGAGAAAACTTCAGCATTCGCAAATTGATGGTCGAGATCATTGCGGCTTCAGCATTGACACCCGCCGATGAGAAAACACAAACTGTTGTCGGGTCAACGCAACCTTAGCAGAGAGCAGGAATACAGAATGGCACATCCTTCCCGTCGAGAATTTCTGCGCGATTTCGGACTGAGCGCCGCCGCTTTGCCGTTTATTCTGAATTTGCCGAGTCTCGGGTTTGCGAACCAGGCTGCTCGCAAGCAACGACTGGTGATCATTTTCAGCCCGAACGGAGTTGTTCAGAAGAACTTCTGGCCTGATGAAGAAGGGGCCGAGTTCACTCTCAAGGAAAGCCTGACTCCGCTCGAACCGTTCAAAGATCGGATGCTGACGTTGCACGGAGTTTGTGACAAGGTACGTGGCGATGGCGACAGCCATATGCGAGGAATTGGTTGTCTGTTGACCGGGATCGAACTCTTTCCGGGGAATATCCAGGGTGGCTCGGACACTCCGGCAGGATGGTCCAGCGGGCTGTCGATCGATCAAGAGATCAAGAATTTCCTGCAGTCTGATCCCGCGACACGGACTCGATTCGGATCGCTCGAGTTCGGAGTGATGGTTCCGGATCGAGCCGACACGTGGACGCGGATGTCGTATTCAGGCCCAAATAAGCCAAACACTCCGATCGACGATCCGTACCGGATGTTTGCCAAAATGTACGGCCGGATGAAGGATCAAGAGAATCTGAAAAGTATTCTCGATGACCTGCAAGGTGATTTGCGAACGCTCGCATCCAACGTCAATTCTGAAGACCGACGTTTGCTGGAAGAACAAACAACATTCGTCCGTGAGATGGAACGAGAACTGAGTTCGGGACCTGCGGACGGAATTGGGCATGCCGTTCCGGATCTGGAACCGGGTGTCAAAGAAGAAGCCGACAACATGCCCCGGCTGAGCAAGATGCAAATCGAGTTGATGGTGAATAGTTTTGCGTCAGACTTCACTCGGGTTGCAACGCTGCAATATACCAATTCCGTCGGAGATGCGAAGATGCGTTTTCTCGGGGTTGATCAAGGCCACCACGAGTTGTCGCACAACCCGGATGACGATGAGAAATCGCAAGAAAAGCTGACAACAATCAACAAATGGTATGCCGAACAAGTCGCCTACCTGGCCAAACGACTCGCCGAAACGCCAGAACCGGGTGGCGGTGGATCGCTGCTGGACAACACCTTGATTGTCTGGACAAATGAACTGGGCAAAGGCAATTCGCATACTCTCGACAACATTCCGTTTGTGCTCGTCGGAAACGGCTTAGACTTCAAAATGGGTCGTTCGCTCAAGTTTGGCAGAGTTCCGCATAACCGGTTCTTAATGTCGTTGGCACATGGTTTTGGTCATCGGATCGAACGATTTGGTAACCCTGATTTCTGCACTGTAGGCCCATTGCCACAGCTGACGTGATGCAGGAATCACGTAAAACCGCATCTTGCTGAAATTGCCGATTTTCGAATACATTCCCGATTCTGCTGGCGCGGTGAACGGATATCGACCGCGCTCAGTTGGGTTGATATTCACAAGGCGGATGCACGGATGCTGAATCGTCTGAGACGTTGGTTAAGTCCTGACCTGGCCATTGATTTGGGCACGGCAAATACGCTCGTAGCCATTCAGGGCGAGGGCGTCGTTCTCGATGAGCCATCTGTCGTCGCGTTGCAGCAGGGAAGCCGCAAGGTTCTTGGACGCGGAACGGCTGTGGGCAAGCTGGCCAAGCAGATGTTGGGCCGGACCCCCGACTCCATTACGGCAGTCAGACCGATCCAGGACGGGGTGATCACCGATTTTGAACTGTGCGAGGCGATGCTGCGTTACTTTATCCAGAAGGCTGCTCGTACAACTCCAGGAT
This sequence comes from Schlesneria sp., assembly GCA_037142165.1. Lineage (GTDB taxonomy): Bacteria > Planctomycetota > Planctomycetia > Planctomycetales > Planctomycetaceae > Schlesneria. Next base: position 1,966 of record JBAXBD010000987.1, read on the forward strand.
TCAAACCAAACGTGGTAATTGCCGTTCCTGGCGGCATCACCAACGTGGAAAAGCGAGCCGTTTTCAATAGCGCTGAACGAGCCGGGGCCGGCAAGGTTTACCTGATCAACGAGTCCAAGGC
>JBAXBD010000988.1:0-2082 GCA_037142165.1 Schlesneria sp.
CGCTTCGTTTGGGTTGCTGGGTCTGGCTTTGATGCTGGTCGGCTTCAAGGCCTTTGAAGTCATTACCAGGCGGCTGGATATCGAAAAACAGTTGGAAGATCGAAACATGGCGGTCGGGATTGTCGTGGCCGCCATGTTGCTGGGTTTAAGCCTGATCGTGGTGAACTCGATGCACTGATGTTGGCGTCGTTTAAATAGGACTCGTTCCGAAGAGGGGGTCGGGTGTTCAAATTTCAAAACTGGCCGATCAAGCGCATAACTTGACGAGTTTGACACCCATGGCCAATTTTGAAATTTGAACGCCCGACCCCAGAATATAGAACCTTGAATTGAGAAGTATGCCATATGAAACGAAGCTCAAAGGTTGCGTTAACTCTGCTGGTTCCCTCGATGGCTGCCTTTGGTTGTTCTCAAAGTGAACCTCCCAAACCAATACCGGCGAGTGTCGCTGCCGCAAGTAAGCTGAATCGTGCTTCCCCCGATGAAAAGGAAAAGGACGATGAGGAATTCGTCGTTTCACAGAATGAAGGTGATTCAGAAAACCCGAATGCCCAAAATTCTAGTTTGACTTCTACGCCGAACTCAACAGGGCACTCTTATCGCCACCGAACATCGTTCATCCCGTATTTCTTTGGCGGTTCCTCCAATCGATACCAGAATTCCGCTCCGCCACGCACAACATCGGAACCGCTGAATACGCCATCAGGGCACCCGACGGCCGGGTCAGTCGGAGGCGGTGCTTCGGTTCCGCATTCGACCGGCGCTGGCATTTCGCGAGGCGGGTTTGGGGGAACCGGGTCTCATTTGTCGGGGGGAAGCTGATGCGCCGGATCACTGCGGAACCTCGACCGAACTGGCGCCACGACGTCGAAGAATTGGGATTCACCTTTCATACGATCGATAACGAGCCGTATTGGGATGAGGCGGGGTGGTACGAGTTTTCCAAGAATGAGATTGAAGAACTGGAACTCGCGACAAATTGCCTGCACGACATGTGTCTCAAGGGGGTTCAAGCAGTCATCGACGAAAACCGTTTCGATGAATTCCAGATTCCCTCGGCGTTTCACGACTGGATTCGCCAGAGCTGGGATCGCGACGAGCCGGCTCTGTACGGAAGGTTTGATCTCGCCTGGGACGGTCGGTCCGCACCGAAAATGCTCGAATACAACGCCGACACGCCCACGGGGTTGTTCGAAGCCTCTGTTGTCCAATGGGAATGGCTGGAAGCGGTTCATCCTCGCTGCGATCAATTCAACAGTATTCATGAACGATTAATCGCCCGATGGGCCGACTGGCAGGATCAGAAGCGCATCAGTTTTGCAGCCACTGACGATCATGAAGAAGATTTTGGCAATGTCACCTACTTACGAGACACCGCAGCTCAGGCAGGACTGGCCACCGAATACCTCCCCATGTCGGCGATTGGATATGACTCGCGTCACAACACGTTCGTGAACGAACAAGACCTTCCGATGGATTGCGTTTTTAAGCTGTACCCATGGGAATGGATGTTGAACGAGCCCTTCGCGCCACGCCTGATGACGGCACCCACTCGCTGGATCGAACCACCCTGGAAAATGCTCCTTTCCAACAAAGCGCTGCTGGTCGTGTTGTGGGAATTGTTTCCTGAAAGCGAATACCTGCTGCCCGCTTCCTGGCAACCACTGAGCGGTGACTATGTCCGTAAACCGATTCTCGCACGGGAAGGGAGTAACATTCAGGTCGTCCAGCGAGGGCGAATCGAGCGTGAGACCGACGGCCCCTACATCGACCAGCCTGCGGTCTACCAGAAGTATCATCCGTTGATGCAGTCAGGGAACAGCTACGCGGTTCTGGGAAGCTGGATTGTCGGGGACACCGCCTGCGGGCTGGGAATTCGCGAGGATGAAAACCCGATCACACACAACCTCAGCCGTTTTATCCCGCATCTGATCCGTTAGTCGGCACAGTGAAGCATTTTGTGAACTCACCCCACCCCCGCGGCGGTAGTTAACGGGCCTTTGCCCCAGGACTTCGCGTGAGATTGTCTTGGTGGGCGATTGCATGTGCTGGTGCAAAGGCCCGTTAACCACTGCCACAGGG
>JBAXBD010000989.1:0-2080 GCA_037142165.1 Schlesneria sp.
TTCAGCCATTCCAGAGCTTGGTCATCTTCGTCAGGCGCTTTTGGAGGGGAAGCGTTGTTTGTCGAAGTTGGTTTTGGGACGGAGTTCCCCGGTTGGGATTTTGATTTGGAAGAACCTGGACGTTCGCGCGGCAGGACACGATCCCGTGGATGACCGCCGAGTCCTGCTTTTTCCAGCAGACTCATCGCGAACGGATCAACTTCATCCGGTTCGGGCGGGACACCGTCGGGATCGGGGGTATATTGACTTTCAAACGGATGCCGTGCGAACATCAACGTATCGCCGGATTGCAGGAACTTTTCGTCAATTCGCTCGCCATTCACTTTTGTCCCGTTGCGGCTGAGGTCCGTTGCTCGCCAGTAACCGTTGATGTATTCCAAGCGACAGTGATGAGACGAAACATTGGCAAAGTCGAGCCGAATATCGCAACTAGGACGTCGACCGACAATTAACTGCGGTTTCAACAGCGGAATTGGGTCACCGCCACCGACCGGAACCAGTTGTCCCAACATTTGATCAAATTCCTCCATCAAATGCCTGCGTACGCCACAACAAGGCGATGCGAAACTTGCCCATCGTTTTTTCGGCAATGTGCCGTTCAAAACAAGTATGAATTCACAATATCTTTAAATACCCATCTGGGAAAGTGTCTGAAATTGGTTCGCAAGAATCAATTGGCAAATTCTAACCTCCGGGCAAAATTTCCTGAAAAAACTGTACAATCTGATGAAACATCACGCGATAATCAGCGTTTTTGCAAAATCCACTGCTTTGGTCGCACCAGAATTTCTGTCAGACAATGAGACAAATCCAGTGTTGTTGAAACCGTCTGACTTGAGGCAAATTTGAAGCGGGATAGAATCCGTGTGAGTACTTCCTATCCTTGAAAGTTCAGAAAGAAAAATCATGGGATTGTTTGACAAGTTACGCGGCGAACTGATCGACATCGTTGAATGGATCGATGACACCCGTAACACGCTTGTCTGGCGGTTTCCTCGCTACCAGAACGAGATCAAACAGGGTGCCCAGTTGATCGTTCGGCCGGGACAAATCGCCGTGTTCGTGATGCACGGCAAAGTTGCCGATATGTTTGAGCCTGGGACCCATACCCTCAATACACAAAACCTGCCGCTTCTCAGCACGATCGCTGGCTGGAAATTTGGGTTCAACAGTCCATTCAAGTCGGAAATTTATTTCGTCACTACGCGACAGATCACCGATTTGAAATGGGGCACCCCCAACCCCATCATGATGCGTGATCCGGAATTCGGTCCGATTCGATTGCGGGCCTTCGGAACGTATGCCTTAAAGGCCGTCGAACCAAAAGCGTTGCTCACCGAACTCGTCGGAACCGATGGAGTCGTCGAAGCAGACGAAGTGACCGAACTCATGCGAGCAATCATTTCCTCAGCCATGGCTGACATGCTCGCGGAAAAGCAGGTCGCCGCTCTCGACCTGGCTTCGAAATATACCGAGTTCTCTGAAGAATTGAGGAAGTACGTTCAACAGCGGATCGACGACGAGTATGGACTGGCCATTCCCCAGTTGATCATCGTCAATATCTCGCTGCCAGAAGCGGTCGAAAAGGCGCTTGATACCCGTACGAGCATGGGGGTTCTCGGCGACATGACCAAGTTCCAGCAGTATTCGCTCGGCGAAGCCATGCGAGAATCGGCTCAACACGGTGGTGGTGGCGAAGGACTCGGTCTGGGAATGGGGGTCGCCATGGCGGGCCGCATGATGACCACGCCAGGTGTCGGAATGGGCGTTCCCGCTGGTGGATCACCTGTCCCCCCTCCTTTGCCTGCCTGGCACGTTGCGGTGAATGGACAACCGCAGGGACCGTATGCTCCTGAACAGATCCAGCAATCAATCGCCGCTGGACGGATCACTTCCGAAACGTTGCTCTGGTCACCCACAATCTCTGGCTGGACCGCAGCCTCAAAGCTCCCGGACTGGGCTGGCTACTTCCAGAAGGCCGCAACGCCGACGCCGCCACCATTGCCACCTCAGTAATCTTGAGTCGATTTATCGTTTAACCCGAAGCCAGCGGCGCAGGCGAATCGGCGTTCAGCCGATT
>JBAXBD010000990.1:0-2075 GCA_037142165.1 Schlesneria sp.
CAACTAAGGCGAGTGCACCAAGAACGATCGCGTGCAGCGAAAGACTGATCAACGTAACGATCGGTAATCTCAGCCGACTCGCTTCCGACGGCTTCGGGACGATTGTTTGATCGATCGGCAAAACGAGTTTCAATGGTTTGGTTGCAGCCGGCGTCGCTGTCCTGGGAATCACTACGGGGTTGTCTGTCGGTGTCGGCAGGGATGAAGGTTCGAGGCGTTCAGTACTCATGAGAGACTCGCACGTGTTCGACAGAAAGAATGAATTGTTCGAACGGAGGGTCCGTTTAGAAAAATGTGGTCAGTTGAAATTATGTCAAACGCGACGGCGAACCGCCAACGATACGTCGGGCGACGAAGCAACCACGACGTAGCGGGTCTCTCCGATGCCGACACTTGCGGGACTTGGGTTACTGTTTTGGAATCTTGATGTCGTTGATTTTATCGTAGTTTGGATTGCGGTAAACCTCGACGAATTTCATGGCGAAACCGCTATCGAGTTCCCATTGAGCTCGACGTGCCCAAGGTGTTTGTGGATGATTTTCAATCACCGCTTCTAACTCCTTTTTCGCGGTCTCATTTTGTTTCTTTAATTCGTCAAAGTCGACTTTGGTCTGTCTGATCTGTTCTTTATCTGGTTCGAGGAGCTCTTTCACGCGATGGATGTCCCAGCAATTATTCATCGGATTCTTGGGGACAGGTCGCTGCTTGCGATGCTGGTCGAGCGATAGTAGCAATTGGAAGAGTCGAACTCGGAAAGCCAGCAATTGACCGTGCATCAGGTCGTAGTTCGCTCGCCAGCGTTGCGAGGTTTCTTTTTCTCGCAACCTCTTCACAGAATCGAGAACTCGCGCCTGATCGTTCAGCATACTCATTGCCCGAAGCGCTCTTTTGAACGTTTCTTCACCCTGCCGATCGAAGGTTGCCGGATCAACGCTGTAGTGATGCTGTTGCATGTTCAGCTTTTCGTCGGTGTGTGGATTGAGAGCTGCGACAACCTGCCATTGTGCTTCGCGAAATTTGTGCTCCATTCGATCCTTGATATAGGCCGGTCGCGAGGTAAGGTCTGGCGTGTATTCGCGCATGTCAAGCAAATCGAATTTTCGCTTCTCGTTCGTTCCTGCCCCGCTCAGGTTTTCTTCGTTTCCCGGCAGCATGAAAAATATGCCGCCGGTCTGCTTTGCAATCCGCACTTGCTCGTACGGTCCGAAGCCGCTGGAAAAAACATCCCAGCGGTGATGGAGACCATCAAATTGCAGACATTCCGGTTCCGGAGTCTCTGGCCCTCGATTGATCCGAATCCAGTGATGCAGGCCGTATTTCGGGTCGACCCAGTGCACGTGGGCGTACGGGTAACCAAACACGGAATAGTGCCCCAGCACATAAACCGGCGCCTTAATCCGTTTGCAAACTTCGATCGTCTCTTCGACATTCTTGCCATCATCCCCCGATTCGTCGGTCACGACTATGATGACGAGTTTTCGTCGTTGACTGCGGGCGGTGTCCCGGTACTTCGTGACGGCGGCCTGGATAGCGCTGCAAGTATTTTCGATGCCAGACTCGTCAATTCGAATCTTATCGATGGCCTTCTTGATCTCTTCGACGTTTGATGTTGGTTTTGGCGTATGCTCGTTCACTTTCTCGCCAAAACTCAATACCGAGGTCAACCGCATTTCGTCCGAGACCTTCAATCGGGAATCACTTTTCTGGACAAGGCCCAGTTCTTCATAGACTTTGTAGAAACGCTCGCGGATTTCCTTCTGATCGTCTTTCATACTCTCTGATTCGTCGAACAACCAGACGACAAGGACTTTTTGCTCTCGCATCAGGCGAACCAGTTCCTGTGTCATCTGACCGAGAGCCGCTCCATATCCTTCAACTACGCGCCCGATATCGCCTGTCACCTGGCCAGCACCAAGATCCTGAGAGATCATATTCAGGCCCGGTAAATTGATGTTGCTGATGTTCACTTTAACAGTGGGCACCTGCAGACTACCGGCTTCATCGAGCTTGTATTGTGAAATTGCTGGACCGCCAGTTCCACCGCCTGTCGAAATGCCGCTCGAGGCCATGTCACC
>JBAXBD010000991.1:0-2070 GCA_037142165.1 Schlesneria sp.
GTCGAATCCTGTGCAATTGCGCTGGCGATGGCCGGCGGGCGTCCGGAATATCTGCCGGTACTGATCGCTGCAGTCGAAGCGTTTTTTGAACCGTCGGCCACCGCAGAATTGCTGCAGGCGACCTCCGGCAGCCCGTTTCCGGTCGACAGCTTCTGCCTGCTTTATCGCGTCGTCGTGGTCGACATGCAGAAACGCATTGATGGACGGATCACTACGGCGGATTGTCTCCAGGCACGCAGTAGTGACGTCAACGCTGCTGAGCTCTTTCGAGTTCAATTGCCCGATCAGTTCCGCGAATGTCAATGTCGTCAAGGAAACGCCCCTCATGGTAGGGTGGGACAAGTCTTCGAAGTCCCACCATCTTTTGGTCGCGTGATTCTGAAGAAAAGATAAGAAGGTGGGACTTCGAAGACTTGTCCCACACGACGACTACTACCTACGACCATACGGCATCGCGCATCTCACGCCAACGAAAAAAGCACGATCAAGACCAACGCCTCGTCGTGCTTCGGAAAACTCAAATCGAATCGCTGCGATTACTTCTTCGTTTGCTCAGCCTTAAGCACAGCAACTCGTTCTTCCAGATTGTAGAACGGACTCAGGCGGCGGACTTTGGTCGCGAGCACAACTTTATCGGCTTGTGCTGTCGCCTTCATGTACTTGGCGATCAATTTCTGAATCTTCACCTTGCGGTGACGTCGTTTAGCGATTTCGCGATCTCGTTCAATGCGCGGCATGTTTCAATATCTTCTTCGGAGCAGGATTCAAAAGGAAACTGTATTTCGAATGGGCGAAAAGGTTGACTAGCGCAACTTCTTGTGACAAGTCTTGCAGCGAACACGCATACGAACAAGTTTATTACATTTTGGACAGCGCTTGGCCTTACGAGCCAGCTTCAATTTCGTCCGTGGACGGTAAACCATGCCAATACCCTCTTTGCTCCGGTCCCTGATGCATCGGAGCGAATTTTCCAGATTAACAGCTGCGAACAGGGTCTATTAGGCCCCGTCGACTGAACCGAAATCACATAAGTCGTTAATAGAAAACGGGTTGCAATGTCAGCATTGCCGCAAGCCCACTTTTACGAACTAACTACGAACGAAATCGGGTCGGGCAGTCTAATCATTGAATAGCAGCCATGCAAGCCACGACGCAATTTGTTGCTAATTCTTCTCCCTTCTCCAAGGATTTGAGATTCCGAAATTCATCGAATCTTGATATTCTATGGCGTCGGTGGCTCGATTCGCTGGGACGATTTATCAAGTGGGTCTTGAGGAATCGTGAATGGGGCCTCCTGACAAAAGCAGTGTTTTGGGTGTTTTTTGAGAACCGTTGCTTGGTCCGCTGACAGTTCTCGCAGTTTTCGTCGACGCGTTCGGGTTTGAACGCGCCACAGAAACAACATCGATTCGGTCAAGCTCATCGTCCGATAGACTTTGATAGTCCGGAGATTGTGTCTGATGTGAACGTGTTTATTTCTGTCGACTCAAGTCGTCGCACAATCCGTGTGATGACCCGAATCGAACGGAACTGATTGATATGTCAGCGATCGGCAAGGAATGCCGGAACAAGTTTGGAAAGACGTTGGAACGGGGAATCCGTTTCCAAAGTCATTGCGGGGTCAGGCTATGATGGCTGGTTCCGACTCTCAACGCGTGGTTGTCACGGGTGTTGGAGTTGTATCACCGATTGGTATTGGTCAAGACGCTTTCTGGCGAAATTTAATCGCTGGAAGGTCGGGGATCGACTTATTGACAGCGTTCCCATCCGGGGGGCTTCCGTCGAAGCTGGCTGCCGAAGTTCATGATTTTGATCCATTGGAACACATCTACCAACGAAAATTCCTCAAAGTCATGTCCCGCGACATCCAATTAGGAGTCGCCAGCGCCTCGATGGCCATGTCCGATGCCGCTCTCCCGCAAGGCTCAATCGACCCCGAACGATTGGGTGTCGAATTCGGTGCAGGCCATATGTCGGCCACTCCAGAAGAATTGGCCGATGCCGCACGCCATCTGCAACAGACATCTGACGGCGTTTCCTTTGACGGCTGGGCCGAAGACGGTTTAGGCG
>JBAXBD010000992.1:0-2059 GCA_037142165.1 Schlesneria sp.
CACCAACAGGCTCGGATTAATTGCATCAGTGAATTGGAAGACGTCGTGGTCGTCGGCGAAATCGCCTACACGCTGAGCCGGGATTCGTTATCGGTCACCCCGCGCGCCGGCGGAGAAGCGATGCAACTCGCCGGCCATCGTATCACTGTATACCGCAAACAACCCGACAACCGTTGGCTCCTGGCCCGCGATGCCCACACGTTGTCCCCGATCGCCCCTTGAAGGAATCAATCGTAGACAATCTGCTCGGGGACAGCCGATGCCCGTTGGACATCCGGCAATCATTTGTAAGCCGCATAGCGGCGGCCGGCCGCCGCTATGCGGCTTAAGACTGGCGGACTGCACACACGTTTACAAGCGTCGGGGATGCTGTTGTTCGACTAAAAACAGTTTTCCAGTAGTCCTCAAAACCCGAGCCACTGTTTAACTGCCAATTCAATTTCTGCCATTTGGGGGGTGGGTTAAAACGCCGAGTCGACGGATCAATTTCACGGTTGGAACGGTGATCAGATTTTGAGCGTCAAAACCACCCGGTTTTAGAAAGTCTACCTTCAATTGCACTTCGAAACGGGATGCACGTGTGCTCGTTCTGTGCGGAACGAGTGTTGTGAGAGATCGTCGTTGGGATCGTCTGAACGAACGCTGAGGACCAAACAGGGGCGGACTTTCGCTGCCATTCCCAAGTCGACCAACCAGACTTCACTCCGTGCCGGACTGAGCGACATTGGATTCCTCGGCATCTAAGATTTGAAATAACTCGTCGGCGAGTTTGACATAGTTGTCGTCCGACAAGAATGTTTCCGGCAATTCACCACTTCTTCGCAGCGTCTCCGTCAAGAGTTCGTGCTTCTCTTGAGCCGCCGTGGGCGGTTCGTCAGGAGCTCCCGCTCCACGCCCCCCAGGAACATCGGCGACACTTACAACCTTAATTTCCTTTTGAGAAGGAAGCGTTTCAAAGGTTGCAAGCAACTGAGCTGCAGTTTCGGTCATGGCCTGATCTCCGAAAAGTTGTTTAGTCGCTCGTGGAGTATAACGAACGAAATTTAAGGGGGCATCACCTTTTCGCCCCGAGCATAGTCGGGGACAGAAAAACGACACGACATTCGCCCGCGTGGGAGCGAATTTGGTTGCCAGACACCGAAAGCTGTTCTCGTCTTTACGTCATTCTCGACACGGACATCGCCAGCTCTGAAATTTCCCGGCATCGAATACGGCTTGACCTTCGGCGAACAATCTTTGACCGTCCATCGCTCTTGAAAAAGAGTGGCGCCGGTTTGAGGGTCGCTCACTCGAAACTCGACTTGTGCCACTCCGAAGGGAACATCGTCGCTTAACCAGACATCGCAGCGATGGTTCATCGGCCTCTCAGAATCATCCTTCCCAAACGTCACATGAGCGGCAGCCTGGACGCAATGTAATGCCTCTCGTCGTAGTGGGGTTTTCAAATAGCGTATGACCCTGGCTTCATAAGGGACCTTACGTGGTAAGCCCCGAACAAATGCGAGATCGGACTGTTGTTCTTCAACTGTGACTTTCGGATTGTCCCACCGTAAGAAGTCCGCTGGTGGAGCTCCTCGATTAAACTGTGGAGCATCGATCAGAAGCGTGCGGTCACGATCTGACCGCTTGGATTCACCCCACGATTCATGGACTTCCAGCTTGATTAACGTGTTCTCGGGGTCTTTAGAAACAGGTTGTGCTGTCATTCGCACGGTCCGTGGTGTTAGTCCCGGTTGTGCTACATGAAATTCAATCCATGCGGGTTCGCCTGCGACCGACTCGGGAAGCGATGCGAACCAGGTCCAGAGTGGCTGCTTCAATTCCACCGGCGGATCGGAATAGTCGATATAACCTCGGGTCTCCAGGTAATGAAACAGCCACGGTTGACGCCACGGGTTGTCGATCGGTAGCCAGGCCGAATACATCGAGGCCAGCCCCAGCACCACGGCCACACCTTGGGTAATTCGAGACTTTGCACAGAGATCCAAAACCGGCACGATCCCAACAAGCCAGAGTGGCGTCAACCAAAGCGCCCAGCGCAGCCCGCAACTGACTCCAC
>JBAXBD010000993.1:0-2052 GCA_037142165.1 Schlesneria sp.
CCGGCATTGGTCGTCGGCCACCGGGACCTCCCGGGCCACCCGGTCCCCCGGGGCCGCCTCCACCTGGACCGCCGGGAGGTTGAGCAATCGCAAGTGTTGCGCCAGCGGCGACAACGATAGCACCGAGTGTCCACATCCAACGTTTCATCACAGTCTCCTCAAATGATTAGGGTTCAACTAAAGTGCAGGCATTTGATCATGGTCGCGAATGACTATTTCTTTTGCGTCGCCACGCAATACAAGAAGCGATTTGATCTCAAGAAGAGTTCGTCCTGGCTGATCGCAGGGGTGGCATTGAAATCACTTTCGTCCTTGAATTTGTTCTGAGCCAGAACCTGATACTTCGGTTTGGCAGGAAGCACCAGTACTCCGTTCCATCGACTCGGGACATAAATGTTTCCCTTGGCAAGGACCGGCGAGGCATAGACAGGTCGACCTCCCGCTTCGAGTTCAGAAACTCGTTCGCGATAAACCATCTCTCCCGTTTTCGCGTTGAGACAATAAGCCTGACCCCGATCATCAATCCAGTATAAGTGTCCTTCATAATACACGGGAGTTGAAACATACGAACTGGTTTTGCTTGTCCAAAGAACCTTGGGCTTGGGCGAGGTTTTCTCACCATTGATCTGCAATGCCAGACTACCAGCCGAACGGAACCCGCCAAACACGAAGACCGTCTCTTTGTCAGCGACGATGCTGGGGCAGATATTGCCTGTCAATTGATGTTCTTCGAACCAGCGAATCTTGCCCGTATCAGGATTGAGACCCCAGATTTCGCCAGGAACCGCAACAACGAGGTCGGTCCGCCCCTCGTTCGATGTGATTAGCGACGGGGTTCCATAAGCAAGTTCCAGAGCGGCTCCCGACGCCTTCCAGATCTCTTTGCCCGTCTTTTTGTCTAAGGCTCGAATCGACTGACTCTCTTCGGAGGCGTTCACGATGACATAGTCTTTGTAAAGAATCAGGCTTGCCGCTGATCCCCAGCGACGATTACTCGATTCTTTTCCAACGTCCGTTTGCCAAAGTTGGCTTCCATCGAGATCAAACGCGACGACGCCACTTTTGCCGAAGAAGCAGTAAACCCGTTCACCGTCAGTGACTGGAGTATTGCTGGCATAACCATGTTCTGAGATGTACCCCTGATAATTGTCTTCCGGCAAAAGGCCAGGTACGGATTTCGTCCAAAGAATCTTTCCGTCGGTACGTGACACACAAGTAAGGTGACGTTGCAGCGACTTGATGTCTCCGCCATTCTCCTTGGGGACGCCATAACCGGAATAACTCGTCACGAAGATCCGATTACCAAGAACAATCGGACTCGATGATCCGGCACCCGGCAATTCGGTCTTCCAGCTCAGGTTTTCGGTGTCGCTCCACGTCAACGGCAAGCTTGAGTCGGTACTGATGCCGGCACCGCCAGAGCCACGGAATTGAGTCCAATCCGCAGCCAGGCAACATTGCTGCGCTACCATGGCGAACGTCGTCACAGCGAGCAGGTTTTGAGTTATCGTAAATAGCCGCATAAAATTCTATTTCTTTCGTTCGTATTGGAAATCCAGAGTTCCTTCGGCGATCGTGATCTCTTTGATCGCCGACAACAAATTTGCTCGCGTTGCCTCATCCGGCGAAAGTTTCGGTTCGGCTGAGAGTGCGTAGACTGTGATATGATACGTCTTAACGCCAGGGCCCTTTGAGCACATCGGGTCGTAAGCCGCTCTGCGTTTATCGTTCAGCCCGATTGTTCCCGTTGACTTCGCATTCTTGGCAATTTTTGTGACATTGGCCGGAATGCCATAGACGACCCAATAGGATTTTTCCATATCAGGAGCGGTATGCCAGAGACTCAGGGCAAAGAACTTTGTTTCGGGTGGTGCTCCCGTCCATTCGACGGGAGGTGACGCGCTCGCTCCGTCGCAAGTGAATTCGGCCGAAATTTTTCCATCAGCATCCAGGGCAGGACTGCTGATCGTCAACTGCGGAAGATTGCTGCGAGACTTGGCATTATTCCCTGGCCCCGGATTTCTCGGGCCTCGTTCATTATCGCGCGGAGAG
>JBAXBD010000994.1:0-2052 GCA_037142165.1 Schlesneria sp.
GGACTATTCCAAAGCGATCCAGACCCAGCCGCGTGACTTCCACGTCTGGATCGAACGCGGGGCGTTCTACACACGACTGGGCTTATGGAAGGCGGGCGCCGATGATTATATTCAGGCGCTGAAGCTCGAACCCTCCGTCTCCGGGGCGGAATGGTGGGGGGTTCCACAGTTGATGCTGCTTTCGGGAAACGAGGACGCCTACGCCGATGTTTGCCAGAGGATGTGGAACGAGGCGGCCGGTAATACGGATTCCTCTTTCGGTTGGATCATTCGCAGTTGCTTGATGACAGCCAAGCCTCCGGTCGACGCCGACAAACTTGTCACCAGGGCCGAGCAATTCCAGCAACAATCTCGCGAGACGCCCAATGGAAACCAGGGCAATACATTCGGTCCGGACCCGTCTCGACGACACGTTGGCCACTACGAACCCATTGAAGGAGGATTCGAGTCTCGAAAACGGGGCCTACCCCCGAACGGTCCGCGCCAATTTGGCAATCCGCACCCTCGCCGACGCTTTGGCGCATTGCCTGAGGGTGTCGTACTCTACCTGCTAGGACTCGCACACTATCGGGCCGGGCACTTCGACCAGGCGATCGATCAGTTACGAGCCTCGATGACGGATGATCCGCACTGGCAACACAAATCGATCAGTTATCCCGCATTAGCGATGGCCTGTTTTCGAGCCGGAAAAATCGACGAAGCCAAAGATACTTTGAACGCTGCCAATCAAGCACTCGACGAATGGACCAATAGCCTGCTGCAGGCTGAGTTGGGATCGACTCCAATTCCTTGGTTTGACTACGTCGAATGCATCCTGCTTCACCGGGAGGCGACGTTGCTGCTGACGGGGGCCCCTCCGGTTTTTAATGCTCGCTGGATCAAGCTTCAGGAACGTGCCCAGGAAGCGCTCCAGTAACATTTTTGCTGAATGTCCGTTCGAATGGTTTCCACCGTCAACAGCGTTATGTCAATACGTGAACCCATCGTTGCAGACTCGACGTCGCAAAAAAATATATAAACACTGGCACTCTTTTGAATCCAATTTCGCATTTTACTGTGAACGTGCTGTTTTTTACTTGATGTGTGGTTAAAGGAAATGATTATGAGTGATTCGTCGGTTTTCTCGCGACGGCGGTTTGTCCACAGTACGATTGCATTAGGATCGGCATGGTTTCTGAATCGAGGCGCGTTTGCCGAAGAATTGACCAGAACTCCGACGGCGTCCGAAGGACCGTTCTTTCCCAACAAACTTCCGTTGGATACCGATAATGATTTGCTGGTCATCAATGATGCCATCACGCCCGCTGTCGGCACGATTACTCATCTGGGGGGACGGATTCTGGACGCCAGCGGCAATCCACTGCGGAACGCGATGATTGAAATCTGGCAGTGTGACAAAGACGGCACGTACCTGAAACAGCATACGCAAAGCCAGGCGGCATTCGACACGAATTTCCAGGGATACGGTCGATTCCTGACTGGTTCGAACGGTGAATACTATTTCCGTACAATTAAGCCGGTCCCATACAAGGGGCGTCCGGCAGCTCATATTCATGCGAGAATCTGGAAAGGTGACCGGAAACTGTTGACGACGGAATGCTTTGTCAAAGGCTTCGAAGGAAATCAGCGGGATCGCCAATTCAGTCAGATTCGCGACCGCGATCCCAAAGGACATGAATCACTCTGCCTCGACTTTGCACCGCTGCCAAATTCCAAAATCGGCGAAGTCACAGCGAAATGGGACATCGTGCTCGGTCTCACGCCAGAAGCATGAGAATGATGAACTTCTTGAACAACGTCGTCGGTTCGAGCCCTGCCAAAGGGGTCCAAAACGGGAATATCCTTACCGGGAAAGAATTCTAAAATGACCCGATTCGTGAATCCGTCAACTTGTCTTAGAAAAAGGGCGACCGCGGAATGAATAACATGAAACTTGCGGTGTTGCTTTTCGTGACGTGGTGTCTGGTCTCGCCGGTACACGGAGGCGAACCGCATGTGATGAACCACGAAAATGTTCTTGGAACGTCGCTAGAAATCCGTGTCTGGTGTGAG
>JBAXBD010000995.1:0-2048 GCA_037142165.1 Schlesneria sp.
GCGAGGGCCATCAGCTTACCGTAACCGACTTTGTCGGCAATAAATGCTCCGGCAAGAATGATCAGTCCAGCACCCGTCAACCCGCCCCCCGTGATCGTGCCGAGTTCCGTCATCGTGAAGCCATACTTGTCAGCCCACTGAGCAAGAATACCCCCTCGAATCGAAAACCCGACGCCTGCGGCGAGAATCGCCATGAACCCCGCCCAAAGCAGCCGCTGTGCATTGGCCGACGAGATACTCTCACTGTTTCCACCACTCATTGTTGTTTCCACCATTAGAAGTTTTGAGAAGGCGCATCCTTGCGAACGACTCCGTTGCCGTCACTGACGGCCAGCCGCCAGTGAACCCGGCGAAAGGGATGGCATGCTAACGGGTCTCGAGACATCTTTCCATGAACGGAAACGTAGTTCTTGATGCGTCCGGGAGAACTGATCCCGTTACAATCGGCGCCACCGGAAGCCGGTAATGAATTTTTCCACCGGAAAATTCGTCCCTTTTTGGCGTTGTTTCGTGTCGTGGATAGACTAAAGCCATTGACCGGTGGTTTAAGAAAGGCGACAGAATATCGTTTAACCCGAAGCCAGCGGCGCAGGCGAATCGGCGTTCAGCCGATTTCTTCGAACGTTGCCCAGGACCCGTTTTTTTTGCAACGCCCCAACGAGAAATGACACCTCGGTTGACGGCAATTTCGCCGCTCCGCGCCCGCTTCTCTGCGAGGCGCGGTTAAACGAAGGCGACGGATTCTTCATTTATTCACTGACTAATGGCCGCGGTCCCTCCGGGACAAGAACCGATGCAGCGGCGATCCGACAAACGGAAATCGTATTACCGGTTGGATGCCATCGGACCTCAGACCACAAATCCGTTTCGCGTTTAATCACGTTCGATCTGAACGTCGTTGTCTGTCAAATCCGGCGAATTACCAACAGGCGATCCGAGTGAAATCGGGCTTCGACTCCGTTAGGAAAATCGACGGATTTTCGGGTGAACAGCATGTCGGCCAATCGGTTCCAGTGTGCAAACCCCATTGCCTGTCGTGGCCATCCTTGGCGTTGCCATAACTGACAAAACATTTCTCGAATCAAATGTCTCGGCTGGCCTGCTAATAATCGGATGTCAAGATGACACAAGCCTGGCTGCTGATCCATCAGACATTGTGCTAGTAATTGTGATGCTGCATGGTGAAGGACTTCGTCAATTTCCATTGCCTGTTCGGCCAGTCGACAAAGTGCTGCATCAACTTGTGGATTGATTTGTTTACGGAGCAGGGGGAGGATCACATGCCGAAGCTTGTTTCGAGTCATCGCCGTATCGGAATTTGAATGATCCGTGCAATAGGTTTGACCTCGCTCACAGAGAAAGCCTTCAACCAACGTCCGATTGAGGCCAAGGATCGGACGGACCAGTCGGAGACCTGAAGTGGTTAGTCTTACGGGTGGAATGCCAGTCAATCCCGCAATTCCCGTCCCGCGAAACAGGTGGTGCAACACCGTTTCCGCCTGATCGCTTGCGGTGTGGGCCAGGGCGATCGCTGGACAATCGAATTTCGCCGCTGAAATCTCAAGAAATTCATACCGAAGTCGCCGAGCCTGTTCTTCGAGCCCGCTGGCATTTGCGGTGAGAATCCCCTCCGGAATTTCTCCGATTTCACTCGGAAGATTCAGAGATGCCGCAAGTTCACAGACCCAGCGTGCATCTGCGTCACTGTCCACGCCTCTTAAGCGGTGATTGAGATGGGCGACGAATAACTCCAACGAGAATTCTGAACGGAGATCGACCAGCCCTCGCAGAAGAGCGACACTATCCGCACCACCGGAAACGGCCACTAACAAACGGGAATCACAAATATCGCACTGTTTCAGTCCGTTGCGAAGTTCGTCAAGGAAATCAGACATTTTGGTTTTCTTCGCGATCGCAAATCGTCATGGCTGATCAGCCATCGCACCGATCATGGCGTTAAACAAACCTTCCCACGTGTATTCCGTCGCTTCTGAGTGGATCGGAAGCCCAACCTCCCGTGCTGCGGCTGATGTCACAGGGCTGATACT
>JBAXBD010000996.1:0-2046 GCA_037142165.1 Schlesneria sp.
CTTCAACACAATTGCCATAATCGACAAGAACGGTTCCACGTCGATATTGATCTGCTTATAATGCTTTTTCCCGGCCATTTCGTCGTCCGCTTACAACATGTGCTGTCTGTCGTTTTATGCTTCGTCGGAACGCGCCTCTTGGAAGGTAATCCTCCGGGGGCGCGACAACTGTTTCAATAATTCGTCGCTGGATGCCAAGTGAGTGCGGAGATTTGACAAAGTTTGTCGGAATTCGTCCGAGCTTCCGACTTGCCGCAATGTTGTTTCCATGCTTTGCGTGGTGCGGAGAACCTTGTCAATCTCGTTCCCCAACTGCGTGATATGTTCCAATTGTTTGGTTAACTGATCGGCAGATTGTTGGATACGATCTGCATACCGGCTCGAAGCAGAATCAAGCGAAGTTACCGATTGCCGGAACGATTCTGCGAGTTTCACTGAAAGCTGGTTGAACTCGGCGACCATCTTCTCCCAGCGTTGGATTTCCTTCTTATCGAATTCTTCTACGACATCCACGTAGCGTTCGTGAACCGTGCCGATTCGTTCGGAAATTTCCTTGCCCATGCTGCTGACCGACTCGGCAAGTTCCTCAAACCGTTCAGTCAACTTCTGCTCATTCTTGCCAAACTGCTCCTGCGTCCGTTCCTGAGCCTTTGAAAAATCTGTCATCATTCGCTGTGTACCGGCGCTGAAATTATTCGACACCGCTTCGAGTTTTGTGCCCAATTGTGTACCTAATTCACCGACACGCCGTTCGTAATTTGTCTGAAATTCATCATACTTCTGATTGATCACCTCGCCAGCGCGCGTGACCGCTTTCGTGAAGACTTCTTCATAGCGTTCGGGATTTGGCAGCCGCCGGAAGCCCGCATCAATTGCATGAGCTAACTCTTCCACCGGGAATTTCGTCTGCGCCTGCAGACCTTCCATACCGGCGCGAATTGCGGTCACTAATTCGTCTGTGGGGAAACTCTCTTGATCAACTCCGCCGGACGGCATGTGCGAGAGCAACTTATCTTCGACTAGTTCATCAATCTCCGCCAGCACGCCTTCTTCATTTCGTTCCATCATCAAGCTCGGAAATGCCGCCAGACCAGCTGTGAGAAGTCCCAACAGCGTACACATAAACGCCACCGCCAAGCCGGATGTGATATTACCGACTTGCTCTTTAATTTCTTCCGGTGAGACACTCGCTTGGTGCAAGAACGCCGCGAATCCACCGATACCGGCGGCAACACCGAACACCGTACCGACGAATCCCAATAGCGGCATCGCCCAAATAAACAGACGATTCCGTCGGAATGTTCCGTCAGATTCAATCGCATCGACATCGGCTTGGACGTGGGCATACTCCGAAGTGCGCTCGAAATCGCCGGTATTAATCCACATCGCCAACACTCGTGCGACACGTGTTAGAGCGAGGCTCTCCGCCAAATTCGGAAGTGCTTTGATGCGCTCATAGACCTGCGCCACTTTCTCGATATCGATCAAATTCAAACCTTCTGGAATCACAATCTCTGCCAACGCCTTCCGCTCCTGCTTTTGCCGCTTCAGCTTCAAAATAACTGTGGCCAACGACATCGCCCAGACAAACGTAATTGCACCTTGGAAGATGACGCGTTCTGTTAGGAATCCATGGACGACCACGCCATTTTTCACGTCTGCGCCCATGAATAAATCGCGGGTGAAGTTGCCATCGGTAATCGGTGTAAAATATAAAATCGTGAACCAACTGACCGTAATGATGAACCCCATCAACATCATCAACGCGGCGCTGATATCGGTGGTGGGGCGTTCGTGGTTTGGGAAGTCCACTTGCCGGCGTTCTTTAGCTTGGGTAGCCATAAGTCTGATATTCCTCTGTACGATTGTTATTAACTAAGCACTCCGCGACTAGAAAAAGATTTTAGTCGCGCGACCGGCAAAGTCAACAGCCGATTTCCGAAAAGTGCCGTTGCACCGCCGGTGCAAAATCAGTCGCCGCGAAAGACTCCGGTAATTCCATCGGCGCATCCGACAAAAACACGCCCCAGTTACGCGGATCAGCAT
>JBAXBD010000997.1:0-2043 GCA_037142165.1 Schlesneria sp.
GGTGCCTCGATCCGAAATTTCGGCATGGTATGGCCGATCGGACAACCCTCCGGTTCAGCACATCGGACCGCTCTTCTCAGCCGCCAGCGTTGGTTGAAACTTGCCGGCGAGGCAAGGATCTGGGCGTCTCCATGTGGGTCCATTCATCTGGCTCACTGTCCCGATGAATGGAACGTCTTGCAAGAGTTTCATGCTGTCGCATCAGAAATCGGTGTCGATTGCACGTTGCTTGAACCTGCTCAGGTTCTCGAAAAAACGAGTGCTGCAAATCCGGCGAGATTATTTGGCGGATTATTCAGCCCGACCGAACTTTGTGTGAATCCTCCAGCGGCCATTCGGGCTCTCCCAGGCTGGCTGTCGTCGAAGTTTGACGTGCGATTCGAATTTCAGACGACGATTATTGGAGTCGACAGGAATTCGGTCCAAAGTGCTAACGGTCGCCGTTGGATCTTTGATCGCGTCATCGTTTGTGGAGGAGCCGATTTTGAAACTCTGTTTCCTGATCTATTTGCCAATACGGGATTGAAACGATGTAAGTTACAAATGTTGAAAACGGTGCCGCAGCCGAACGGTTGGCGGATCGGCCCACATCTCGCCAGCGGATTGACAATCCGTCACTATCGGAACTTTGAGGTCTGTCCGAGCCTTCCCGTACTGAAACGGCGCGTTGCCTCCGAATCACCGGAGCTCGATCGGTTTGGAATTCACGTCATGGCCTCACAGAATGACGAGGGTTGCGTGATTCTTGGCGACTCGCATGAATACGACGATCAGATCGAACCGTTCGACAAACAACGAATTGACGAACTGATGCTTCGTGAACTCAGGTCGATTATTCAACTGCCCGATTGGACGATCCAGGAGCATTGGCATGGGATTTATGCCAAACATCCGTCCGATCCGGTTTTCGCAGCCGAACCTCTGCCGAACGTGTTTGTTCGTACTTGCACAGGAGGCTCTGGCATGACAATGTCTTTCGGACTCGCAGAACAAGATTGGGAGCAATGGTCATGATCGAACTGAAGCATCCGATCGAAGCGGTCATTTTCGATTGGGCGGGAACGACTGTCGATTACGGAAGTCGTGCACCAACAAAAGTGTTCATCGAGGTCTTCCGAAGGAACGGAGTCGAAATCACCGTCGCCGAGGCACGCGGCCCGATGGGACGAGCTAAACGGGATCACATCGTTGCCATCGCAACGCTTCCCCGAGTCGCCGCTCTTTGGTTTGAACGTTATGGACGCACTCCGTCCGACATTGATGTCGACCAGATGTATTACGACTTCCTGCCGATCCAGAAAGAAGCCCTCGTCACAGGAACGGATGTGATTCCAGGCGTTCCTGAAACAATCGAGAAACTACGGGGCCGGGGATTAAAAATCGGCTCTTCAACCGGTTACGCGCGGGAACTGATGAACATCGTCGTTCCGATTGCGGCGAGTGCCGGTTATTCACCTGATGTCGTCATTTGTGCTGACGACGTCGCTTCAGGCCGACCCGCTCCCTGGATGAACTTCCTCGCGGCTCAGCGACTCGGTGTCTATCCGATGGACCGAATCCTGGTTGTGGATGACACACCGATTGGAATCGAAGCGGGACTCAATGCCGGAGCAATGACCGTCGCCGTTACGAAAACCGGCAACTCGCTCGGCCTTTCTGAGGTCGAGGTTTCACAAATGTCGCAAACAGATCTTCAAAGCCGACTCAGCAAGATTGAAAGCGACTTTCGTGCAATCGGTGCCCACTTCACCATTCCCTCGGTTGCAGACCTACCAGACTTATTGAACTGACACAGGTCAACCACTCGAATTTCATTATTCCATACCGGCAAAATTCGAATTCCCCCGCTCGCATGTTGAGGCTTGGTTGAAAATGGTATTTCATCGAAACGTTGCACTGTTCGTGGTCTTCGCTGTCGGTATGGCGTCGCTCGGATTCGGCCAGGACGAACCAGTTATCGAAAGCTCAACAGACCCCGTTGGCCGGTCGCGCGAAGAGGTCATTGTCACTCCCGTGAACCAATTGCTTACGCCGTATGGCAAG
>JBAXBD010000998.1:0-2041 GCA_037142165.1 Schlesneria sp.
TCAGGTGAGATTCTTTTTTCTTTTCTTTTGCAATAATTTCATCAATTTTATTTTCATCTTCTTTAACTTTAAGCGCTAAGGAAGAATTTTTAGGTGTATATACTTTTGCAAGTTTTAAAAATTTTTTTGCGAGTTCTGAGTCATTGAGCTGTTTTTGAGATTGAGGCTCCATTTTCAGTCGAAATTCTTCACCTCGGCCAATGACGACCTTTTCATCAAGCGACAACAATATTCCCGATGCGGGCTCGACGATAATCGTCTGACTACGCCCAAGGTTTGTGGAGACTTCGACTTGCAGTCCTTCTCGATTTTTCACGTTTCTTTTGCGAGTCACGACGTATTCGCGTTGTCCGTCGGTCCAGGATGTCGACAGGGCAAGCTTCTCACGAAACTCGAAGATTGGCGAACGGACAGGGAGCGAGTACTGTTGTTCTTCGTGCGTGAGCAACAGTCGGATTGGACGTGACTTAGTCGCTGCGTTATCCGCGGGTGGCAAGAGTCCAAATTGCTCGGGCCAGCCCCAGTTGCCCCCACCCCGTTCTTCCAACTGGTAGGCAATTTGCGATTTTGCATTTTCATCGACAAGAGTCAGCGCGTTTAGCGAGAATGTTTTAACTTCGGTTTCACCAGCTTTTGATTGTTGAAAAATTGTGCCGGCATACTGCAGTTCGGTTCCCGCTTGCAGATCCAAACCAGTCAAGCAAACGACAAGACCGAGCATCGCGACATTCACAAGTCACTTCCTTTCACCTGCATTTCAAGCACATTTCCTGGCCGCAGGAGTTCTTATTGACAGGTCCATTCCTGACGCACGAGTATCTTGATCGAACGTCGTTTTGACCACAAGCGGGACTCCTGAAGAAACCAGAACAAACCGGATAGGTCCGAATTGTTGACATCGCGGAATAACGCGCGTAGCTTTAGTTCACGCTCAAGGTTTTTTGTCTCAAATCCCATCGAACCTTCGTCGCGAAGGAAAGACTTATGATTCACTGTCGGAAACTGTTTACCACCGTTGGCACGACCATGTTCAGTGTGATGTTTGGATCGGGACTTGGGTTGGCTCAGGGCAATCTGCCGATGGCCACCACAGGGGATCAGGTGGTTATTAAACGCGAGACTTCTCGTGTGATCGACCCTCACAAATATCGCGTTCCCTTGTCTGTTGAAGCGATTCAGACAGTGACATTGGTTGCACCATTTGATGGGACGGTCAAGCAGGTTGTGGCAAAGACGAATTCGAAGTTACAGCCACAAAGTGAAGTTGTCCGCCTGGACAATACAGTTCAAAAGCTCAAGCTTTCTCACGCACAAGCACTATTAAAGCTTGCGTTGCTTGAACAGCGGGCAGCCGGCAAAGAAGAAATTCCTGCAGCGCTGGCGCAAGCGAAGGTCGACATCGCAAAAATCGATGTCGAGATTGTTCAATCGCTGCTGGACCAGACGAGTGTGCGAACGCCATTCGCCAGTGAAGTACAGCGAATCCTGGTTGCCGATGGTCAGTATGTACGAGCTGGTGATCCTGTCGCAATTGTTGCCGACGGCAGCAAAATGAAGGTCGAGGTCCCTGTGGAACGGGCCTTGGCCGATACAGGCAAACCGTTTTCGTTGAAGATCGAGGCGAACGAAGTTGAAGGCAAAATTGACCAGGTACTACCGCTGCCAGCGAAGTTCGATGTCCTTCGCGAGCTTTTCGATTCGATCGCTTCGGTAGTGGTCGTCGTCGACAACAGTGATGGTAAGATTAAGGTGGGACAAACTGTTTATGTTCCGTTAATTCCTCGTCAGCCGGTCATTGAAGTCCCGGTCGTGGCGATTGGAAATCTGGCCGATGGACAACGAAAAGTTCAAGTCGTTCGTCAGTCTGTTGTTCGAGACATCTCAGTCGCGCTATTGGGGCAAATCGGTACTTCTCGCGTCTTTGTCAGCGGTCCCTTCGCTGAAGGGGATGAAGTCATTTATGAAGCGTCACATCAATTTGGCGACGGATTTCAGTTGAAGCCTTCGTCAGGGACGGCAGCGACAACCGCCGCTGGGGGAG
>JBAXBD010000999.1:0-2040 GCA_037142165.1 Schlesneria sp.
GGCTTGAATTTGCCACCACATCCCACGACCAGAAGAACGAGAAAAAGAGACCAGCGCATTGAAGCTTGTTCCGATGACTGAATGAACCTGGATTCGAACGGACTGCAAAACCAATACAAAACTGCTGAATGCCGTGCGTAGCCATCAAATCCGTGCGTCCTCTTCCAATGACATTTCGCAGGCCGCGCATTCAATGATGACTTTAACGCTCACAGATAACATTCTAACACATATCAGAATAACGTCTTCGATGTGAAATGTGAATGAATCATTCTTGAACCCATAACAGATCCGGCCGGCGATGCCGCCGCTTGATCTACCAACCGAATCTCAAATTTTGGTTGGATGGTTGGCGCCGGATATGGGACCGTCACTGTCGAGCGAAGTTAAAATGCAGTAAAACCGCATCAACCAGACCGGTGCGAATTGTCAAAGCCCCGCTGAATTGAAATTGGATTTGCAAACAGAATTATCGGCTTTGGAATTCGTCGTAATGAAAAATCAATCCCCCCGCGTTCCTGATCGACGATTCGGATTTACGCTGATCGAATTACTCGTCGTGATCGCCATTATTGCGATTCTGATCGCATTGCTTCTTCCAGCAGTTCAGCAGGCAAGAGAAGCCGCTCGGCGGGCCAGTTGCGTTAACAACTTGAAACAATTTGGCCTGGCGTTACAGAACTACCACGAATCGCACAACACGTTTCCACCCGGATATGTCTCGAACTTTGATGCCGCTGGCAACGACACCGGCCCTGGTTGGGGTTGGGGAGCGATGATCCTTTCAGAGATTGATCAAGGGCCGCTTCGTTCAACGATTCGCTTTGAAAACCCCATAGAGAATCCGGTGAATTCGGCTCCACGGATGACTTCACTGAATAGCTGGACTTGCCCCTCGGATGTTGCTCAAAAGACGTGGGTCGCCATGACACGAGACAAACTCGGGAATCCTTTGGCAACGATTTGTTCGATTGCCTCTGCGAATTATGTGGGTGTTTTTGGCATTACGGAGCCGGGCATTGACGGAGACGGCATCTTCTTCCGCAACAGCCGAATCGGGATTCGCGACATCTCGGACGGTTCCAGCCGAACACTGCTGGTCGGTGAGCGATCACAAAAATGGTGCGTCGCGAGTTGGGTCGGAGCGGTGACGGGTTCCCAACTTTTCCCACCAGCGGGTTCTCCTGCTGTGCCGCTTGTTGAAAACGCATCCGGAACGATCCTGGGGCACACTTTCGAAGGACCGCCGAATTCGGACGGCCTTGAATGCAATTGTTTTTCGAGTTTACACGTCGGTGGGGCAAATTTTGTTTTTGCTGACGGACATGTTCAGTTTCTTTCAACGTCAATGGACAAAGCCACCTTCAGGGCTCTTTCGACACGAGCCGGAAGCGAAACAATAGGAGAATTCTAATGAGAGCATTTGCGTACGGCGTATTTCTGATTTGTATGGCCACAGGCTGTGGCAACGCTTCGAAAAACCTGGCCATCTCGATCGACGATGTTCCCAAAAACCTTTTAGAGATTGCCAAGGAAAAACTTCCCGACGTGACTTTTGATCAAGCCGTCAGGAAAAGCAATGGAGTTCTGGAAGTTCGCGGCAAGGACAAAAAAGGAAAAGTGCGAGACGTCGAATTTTCGAAGACCGGTGAGGTCGTGGAAATCGAGTGAATCATGAGGTTTTCGTCGACTAAATCCTGAGCGAACCCTCTGGTTGGTGATTCTACGAATTCGATTTCTCTGCGGGCTTTCTTCAATAAATCACCGCTTTAAGCGTCGTCGAAGAAAGAAGTGAGCCGCTACAAGCGGTTCGCCAGGAGCTACCGCTCCATGAAGCCGAGGAACTTTTTTGACACTTCCAACGTCAAGTTCCTCAAGAGCCGCTGAAAGCGGTTCGCCACGAGCTACCGCTCCATGAAGCCGAGGAACTTTTTTGACACTTCCGACGTCAAGTTCCTCAAGAGCCGCTACAAGCGGTTCGTCAGGAGCTACCGCTCCATGAAGCCGAGGAACTTTTTTGACACTTCCGACGTCAAGTTC
>JBAXBD010001000.1:0-2035 GCA_037142165.1 Schlesneria sp.
ACTGGTCCGTCGAGTCATTGACGGGATTGTAAGAGATGTGCCGGATCGGCTGACGTCGGCACCGAACACCGTCTCGCCCCGTGTTCTCAGCGACATCAAATGGCAGCACTTCCATGTGTATCGGCAGCCGGTCGTTGGCCTGACCGTTGTACGTCTCCCGGCAACTGTCGCAAATATAGAACTGAAGGCCGCGTGGGCCGCCGAGCGGCAACTGCTCAGAAGAATAGAGTTGCCCAACGAATTCCATTTGGTCCTGACAGAGTTGGCATCGCGGCCACTGTTGAGGAAGGTGACTGGGCAGACCTCCGACGCGATCCAGCCAACCCTGCGACTGGCGGTGGTAGCCCATCACCCAGGAGATGCTATGGACCATCCCTTGTATTTGGCTCCGTCGACGAACATGAAAGGTAACTTGCCCGCGATGAACGACGGGCTTGCAATCAACGCGCAATAACGTTAAACGACCAGAAACAGCATGTCAACTTGGCCGACTCCTTCGGCCTTTCAGGAAGCTCGCTCGATTCGGTCGATATTTCTTGACCGATTACCAAGCGGCCAAACATCAGTCCACCACGAAGAGCGCGAGGGAATCAGAGAAAAACGCTTGATGCCAACTTTCAACCTGGTGGTTTCAATGTTCCAATCAACTCAAGGAATTCAGCCTTGCCGATCCCACCCTGTTTATAATTGAGGACCTCCCCTTGGGGGTCAACGACGATCGTGATTGGCGTAACACCGACGCGATAACGAGTCATCGCTTCGGATGAATTCGGATCATCCACGTCAATCGTCACGGGGATGAACGCTGCATTGACAGTGGCCGTCACCTGCTGATCGGCCCAAACGTTGCGTTTCATGATCCGGCAGGGAACGCACCACTTGCCAGTGAAGAACAGGATCATGGGTTTACCAGACTGGACTGCTTGTTCTTGAGCGACAGTGTAATTGTCAGCCCAGGCAACGGCATTGGAGGGGACGTAAAAGCAGTACCAGGCGTAAGCGAGTGACACAACCCCGAAGGAGACCCAAAAGACTCGCCAGAAATGGAAAAACGGTTTTCGATCTGGCGGTGATTTCGAGTCACTGGAAGTTGGCAACGGGGATTGCAAGTCGTTCATGGTACCTCTTCTCGTTGGATTTTCGTCTGCGTACTCCATTGCAAAAAACACCACTCGCGACCTCGGTGCCAGTGATTGTCGTCCGCTTGTTGTCGCACAGTGGCGTCGAGAGCGGACGTTTCTTACCGCCGCAGCGGCATTGTGAACGTCATTTCCGTCTGATTGGATCAAATTTGGTAATCGAATTCCGAATTGCAATCGTAAATCGGAAAGCGCCCTCGGCAGCACGAAGCTCGGCAATCCCCTCGCGCAGGGTCAAGGTGCAATTGGGATCGAGATACTGAAGTTGTTGCTTGCTGACCATGATTCTTCCTCATTGTTACTTTGCGATTTTTTGGCCCGTCAGAAGATCGGCTTGAGGGCAAACCGGCCGTAAGCAATCAACGCCATCAGCAGCCCAAGTACGCAGACCATGACGATCGACCCGAACTCACGGTACGTGACGTGAACCCCAACGAAAACAAGGCTCTCGATCGTCAGGACCACGGCGGCCAACACAGTGAGTGTCGGATGCCAGCGAAAAGCGGCGGGCAGGATCAGACCGACCACGCACACGAGCTCAAGAACGCCGAGAGCCATCCAGACTTGCCGAGGTAACGCACCGAAGGACGGGACGTCTCCACTTATCTTGTCAAACATGAAAACCTTCATAACGCCCGAGGCTGCGTACAGGAGCGCAGCGAAGATCTGAAGAACCCACAACAGGATGTTCATTGTTGAGCGCCTTGGCCGAACGTCAGAATTCACCAGCGGCGTAACCAACGTCCGCGTGGAATGTCTGGACTAGGGTACAAATTGATTCCGCCAACGAAAAGAGCCGCAGTGAAAGAGACTTAAGAGTCCTGACGTCATTGGCTTGTTCCCACCACGAAGGACCCAGCGCGGTCTTCGCCCGCAACCCAATCTTAAAGGCAAAG
>JBAXBD010001001.1:0-2027 GCA_037142165.1 Schlesneria sp.
TGAGCTTGAGCACCTTCGCTGAGCTTGAGCACCTTCGCTGAGCTTGAGCACCTTCGTGATCCGTGCTTGCTCTTCTGCGCGTTATATCGATTTCGATTCGGGATTTTTAACAACGGATAACCGGAATGGCACTGAGAAAACCAAAGACGAGGACAAATTTCCTGTCGTCTCTGATCCGTGCCCATCAGTGTTATCCGTGGTTAATCTCTTTTTTTACCAATATTTTCGGCGTCCGCGGCCGGATTGAAAGTCCTGCCGTCGTTTTCTTACCTTCCTTAACGAATGAATTCGGAATGAGACCTTCACCCCAAGTTGACCGGAAAATGACGGCAACCTGATCGTTTCAAAATAACTTCTTAGCAGTCACCGTCTCCATCAAACAAAACGCGACATGAAAATACAAATATAAATATCGCTAGTCAATAGAAAAAATAAAGATACGTTCTTGACGTTTGGAATGCGATCATGAGAATTGTCACAACGAGGCCGATTCAACGCTAAAAAACGCCAATTCTCGATTTTGACGCCATGCTTGTGCGTAATCGAAACGGAAAACGGTGCTGCGGAACTTCTTTACGATTCCTGACACCGTTCCTTCTTCCACGTTGGTTATTGGTTCACGTCACGTTTGAATCGCTCATGTGCGAGTCGGATTGAGTCGTGCAGTTTCTTTTCCAGCAGTGCGCGTGGTGGCAGTTCGGTCAGGTATTGGGCGACTCGGATTCCACTTTCGTTCAGCCGCAGCAGTTCGACGTGTTCTTCGGATTTGTCGGCACACAGGATCAAACCGATCGGCGATTCTTCGCCGGGATGGACATCATGTTTCTGCAACCAGCGGAGATACAGTTCCATTTGACCTTTATCGGCCGCCTGAAACTTGCCCAGCTTAAGATCAATGGCGACCAGACATCGTAGCCGACGATGGTAGAACAGGAGGTCGAGGTAATAATCTTCGTTATCGACCGTAATTCGTTTTTGACGAGCAACAAAGGCAAAATCAGTACCCATTTCCAGGATGAAGGCTTCCAACTCTCGGAGGATGGAGTCTTCCAGATCCTTTTCGACGTGTTGTCCTGAAAGTCCAAGGAAATCGAGGAAATACGGATCGCGGAAAACCAGATCGGGAGTCATTCGGTCTTCGTTGCGCAGAGCTGCAATGTCTTTGGCGATCAGCGTTTCAGGCTTCTTGCTGACGGCAGTCCGCTCATAAAGCATATGTCCGATTTTATGCCGAAGCGTGCGGACGCTCCAGCGTTCGACGCGGCACATCTCAGCGTAAAAGTCTCGTTTGAGCGAGTCGTCGATCGACAGTATTTCGATGAAATGACTCCAGCCCAATTGTGTCGACAGCGCCGACACAATTGCCTCCTCGCGGAAATAGTCAGCAAATTGCAGCATGCGGAACAGATTTCGGTGACCAAACCCCCGTCCATATTCAACGGTCAATTGTGCAGACAATGTCTGCACAATCTCCTTCCCATACTCCGCGCGTTCGTTTTGCAGTACGTCTTCGCGGATTCGTTTGCCAATCTCCCAGTACATGGTGACCAAGGTGGAATTGACAGCACGGGCCGTTTGTTCCTTCGCCGCTTCAATCAACTTCCTCAGGTCACCCAGCAAAGATGTCGGCGTCGACGTTTTTTTTGAAGATCGCTTTGCCAATTGAGTCGTCAGCGGTCTCTTCTTAGCCATTTTCAAACTCCATTCCCTGCTACCCCTAACTTCGAATGTCTCTTCGACGTTTGTACGATTCGTAATTGATTCACGACATGGTCAAGATTGGATGCCACAAGAAACCAAAGGTGTGGTACTTCCGGGCGTCAACGTTGGTGACTTTCGAAGAATACCTGTCCCGCTGCCCCCTCGCTCCGAACAGGACGAGATCATACGACGTGTTGACAAGCTTTTCGCATTTGCCGATCAAATTGAATTGCGACTGACTCGCGCAAAAACGAACATCGACCGCTTAACACAGTCAATCTTGGCAAAGGCGTTCAAAGGCGAACTCGTCCCAACAGAACACGATC
>JBAXBD010001002.1:0-2020 GCA_037142165.1 Schlesneria sp.
AAAGAAAAGAGTTTCGAATTTCCCCGTCCCTCCAGTGATAAGAGTTCCTCTGACAACGTGGGTGCCATCGGCCATCCGTCCAACCCAACGATAACCATAAGATTCTTCGGGGTCAGTATTCGGTAAGGCGCAACTGATAAATTCCTGATAGACGTCAACTGGGATTTCGTATTGGTTTGTTCCTTCAGCGGCCGCAACGTCGGCTGCGACAACAATCGGTCCTCCATCGCTTAACCACCCTTCGAACTGGTGAATGATTGCGGGGTGAATTGGTTTCCCATTGAATGTGAAATTTGTTTCCCATTCAGGCAACGACTGCGCTGCACGATGGCCAGTCGGGCCTTTCCCCGCCGAGCCACATGAAACAATGGCAACCGTCGCGATCCACAGAACCACGAAGAAAATTCTATTTGCCATTTGTCTTCCATATCCGAGTCTCAGAACGGAAAAAGAAGCAGGGACGAAGGACAGAACCAGTTTGTCGCAGCAAAAGATTCTGAATAATTCCACGGAATGCGCCTGCTTCGCGCTCTTGCAACCGAGGGATCTCTTACGGGATGGACCAGTCTTCGACAATGGACCGGCTGACGCGAGAGAATTCTTGAACCTTGTTTGTCACCAGCGTCACATTCAATACTTCACTCGAGCAACGCATCTTTCCTCTGTTCTTGCCGATGATCACGTTCTTCCATGAAGTCGGTTGTGAATTCATTTCAGGCTTTCCGACATCAGATCCCACGGATTCGCGTCGATCGGAGTGAGCAGCACTGATCGTCCATCGTGTTTTCAATAAACTTCACTGGCGTCAAACTCGAATCCCGCTGGCAATTCGATCGACTGATGCTGACTTTGAGTAATAACGGTTGCCGTTTCCATAACGCACTCGTTTGGGAGAGGCCAGATAAACTCGGAAGCCGACTTTTTCGATTGTAGTCGATCGAGAAGTGGGAAACACAAGTGCAAGTTTTTTCGAACGCCGGCTCTCGAAGCCGTGATGCCACCCTACGACATTGAGTTCCGTATCTGTATTCGACATGATCATCCAAGGTGGTCACGACAGACGCGGCTTTTTCAGTGCCAAGGAGAAATGAGTCACATGGGTTTGCCACAACGAGTTGCTGACCTTACACCGGCGGAGTATCTCAAGATCGAACGTGCTGCGTCGTATCGGAACGAATATTTCCGTGGCCAAATGTTTGCGATGGCAGGCGGATCTGCGAGGCATAGCCGCATCAAGACGAATGTGCTCGGTTATTTGAATAGCCGGCTTAAAGGCCAACCTTGTTCCACGTACGATAGTGATTTGAGGGTCAAGTGCCCGACGGGTCTCTACACGTATCCCGATGCGAGCGTCCTTTGCGGCGAATTGGAGTTTGACGACGAACACAAGGACACGGTTCTCAACCCAACACTTCTGGTCGAAGTATTGTCGAAGAGCACCGAAGCTTATGATCGAGGGAAAAAATTCGACCACTACCGTACTATCCCGTCGCTACGCGAATATGTCCTCGTTTCTCAAGATGAACCCATGGTGCAGCGGTTTGTTCGCAATGACGACGATACCTGGACGCTGTCTGCGGTATCGAGCCTCGATCAGGCCGCAACGCTCTCGTCGATCAGGATCGATTTGCCGCTTGCGGAAGTCTACGAGCGGGTGGATTTCACACCGGACGACGTTTCGACCTGATGCGTGACGATCGCAAGAGAACAAGAGAAGACGTTCGATTGCGGTTTTGTGCGAGGACAGGAGGCATTCGCACAACCGTGTCCGGACAGGCGGGCTCGCATCACCGAAGGCTTTGAAGAGCACTGCTTGACCCCGGTCTATTCAGGGGACGGTCAAGCAGTGGCACAAGAGGGTGTGACGTTGTTGGTTGTGACGACCTGTTTTGAAAGGTCGTGACGGTGATTCTCAGCGGACTCGGGCTTTGAAGGTGACGACTCCGCCGGTCTTGCCTTTGAGTGGTTCGTCGAGTTCCCAGATCAGGATCTGGCTTCCTTCTCCGTTGTCCTGAAGGAC
>JBAXBD010001003.1:0-2018 GCA_037142165.1 Schlesneria sp.
GTACAAGCCGCAGCTGCGGCTTCCAGCCGCAGATCAAAACGAACGGAGGCTGGAAGCCTCCGCTACAAAAAATGACAGCCTCGGAGCGATGTTGGCTACTTTGGAAGAAAGCGTGAAACTCGACTCAATGAGTCACGTTTCACGCTTCAAGAAATCCAAAACCGTGGCACGCAAAATTCCTGCGACTGTCCCACTGATCAGGAGGAATTCTTACTTCAACCAGGGACCGACGAGTTCGATCAGGTTCCCATCGGGATCGCGGTAGTTCGCCAGAGCGAGACCGGCAGGAAAGCCTTCTGGCAGTGGAACCGGACATTTCGCAATCGGTTTTCCGCCCGCCTTGGCCGCTTTATCGACGGCAAGGTTCAGGTTTTTGACTGGAATCGTCAGGTACCGGAAACCGTACGACGTGTGGATGAACGTGTTATCAACTCGGGCACCAGGTGCGGTGTTGAACTGCATCAGTTTGAGCTTTGTCGCTGTTTCGCCCTGTCCGAGAACCAGGACATGAACGTCAAGCTCCAGCTTGTTTGAAAGCCCTGTGTCGAGACCAAACTGACCGGGAACCTTGAATCCAGTCACTTCGCTGAAGCCGAGAATCTCCTTGTAGAACTTCAGGGATTTCTCGATATCGCTGACAACCATCCCGACATCGATCGTCTGGCTGGCAAAGTTTGAATCACTATCCACTTTTTGATTTGCGAATCCACCGAGCGTGAACGCGGCAACTGCGACTGCTGTCAAACAAACCATTCGAAGCCAAACACTGGTGCGTTTCATAGGGTTTCTCTCTACTGAAAAAAGGAACGGACATCATGCGTCAAACACGAAATTCAAACGTTGAGATGATTTCGGGATCTTCTCGCGGCAATCGTCATTGATTCATTTGAGCGATTGAGCTTTATAACTCACGGTGACATTTGTGCGGATACCTCCGCGAGGCGTGAATGATCCGATCAGAGTCATTGATCGAGGAAGGGTCACGGCGACAAGATCGTCGAGGATCTGGTTTGTCACCGCTTCGTAAAACGCACCGTGATTACGGTACTGCTGAAGATACATCTTCAGCGATTTGAGCTCGTAACAAAGCTGATCTGGCACATAGGTCAGAGTCAGGACGCCAAAGTCTGGCTGACCGGTCTTTGGACAGAGTGAGGTAAATTCAGGGCAGATCGTTTCGATCGAATAATCCCGTTGCGGGAACGGGTTAGGGAACGTTTCAAGCAAATCAATGAAGGACATTGTCTCACGTTTTCAAAAGGAAGAAAAAACAGTTTGCCAAGCGTCGGTCATGGCGCGACCGACATCTTTTCATTGTAGTCGCCACTCATAAAATCCCAACCCGACCCCGACGATGTTTGTGACCAGGCACAGAGAATTGAGCAACCTACCGAGTTGGGGGCAAGCGTCCGCCTCGTTCGATGAATCGTCCGGAAAGTCCACCCCCTCGAATGGGCAGGATCACCGTACTATTTTTCATGCCACT
The DNA here is from genome assembly GCA_037142165.1 of Schlesneria sp. Lineage (GTDB taxonomy): Bacteria > Planctomycetota > Planctomycetia > Planctomycetales > Planctomycetaceae > Schlesneria. The sequence goes on from JBAXBD010001003.1 coordinate 1,487, forward strand.
GTAGGAAACCATCTCACCTGCCTGCTTTCCGGGGACCAGAATCAGTCGAACGGCGGCGGGCCTTCGGTTTAAGGCGGCGACCGAGACCTGGTCCGCAATTATCGCAGAAAGCGTGGCCACGTCGGTATCACCTGGAAGACAAATCAGGTCCAGTCCATTCGTCCCCGCATTTGCCGCCAGGCAAAGTTGATCGAATGTGAGCGTTCCTGATTGCGTTGCGGCAGCGAGCGATTCATCTTCCAACACCGATAACATGATTCGGGAATAAGCCCCCGCCGCACATGACGCGAATGCTGAACCGGCTCGCATCGCACTGAGAATCATCGTGAGCGCCGTGGCGGTCCCTGGTGCCCCGACTCGTTCAATCCCCAGGAGCGGTAACAGGTCGACAACACTGTCGCCCGGTCGATGGGTCGGGGCGAGTGTCACGTCAATGCTACCGAAATCAGCACCCAGTCGATCGGCGATTTCTCGACCAACCAATTCTGCTGTTCGAGTCGCCTGGAACACCGCTGTTTGAATTACCGAGGCT
>JBAXBD010001004.1:0-2015 GCA_037142165.1 Schlesneria sp.
CGCTTCGACGAACTGCTCGAGCGAGCAGGCGCGGAGACGAACGCGGCGACCTGGACGGACTGGACCTTCTATTACGAGAACCTCCCCGCCGATCAGCTCGCGTTGGTCGTGCGCCTCGAGGCCGATCGAATGCGCAACCTGGTGCTGCGAGCGAAACTCGTCGCGACGATCGATCAGTTGGCTAAATTCGCGGTCGAATACCGCGATCTTCCATGCCTCGGATTCACGCACCTTCAGCCCGCTCAACCGGGCACCGTTGGAAAGCGAGCGACATTATGGTGCTACTACCTGGTTCTTGACCTGGAAGAAATTTCGCATCGAATTGCCAGCTTGAAGCTTCGGGGCGTCAAAGGGACAACGGGGACTCAGGCCACGTTTCTGGCGCTGTTCGATGGCAACCACGCGAAGGTCGAAGAACTGGACCGTTTGGTTTGCCACAAGCTCGGGTTCGAGACTTCATATGCCGTCACGGGGCAAACGTATTCGCGTAAGGTCGATTCACAGGTGATCGATGTTCTCGGTGGGTTGGCCCAGTCTGCTCACAAAGCTGGCAGCGACCTACGACTTTTGCAAAGCCGCAAGGAAATCGAAGAACCGTTTGAAAAGCATCAGATTGGTTCCTCGGCCATGGCGTACAAACGAAACCCGATGCGATCAGAACGGATGTGCGGTCTGGCTCGGTTCGTAATGAGTCTGACATCATCGGCGGCTCAAACGACAGCAACGCAGTGGATGGAGCGAACGTTGGACGACAGTGCAAACCGTCGGCTGACGATTCCGCAGGCATTTCTGGCGATCGACGCGATCCTGATTCTCTACCGGAACGTCGTCGACGGACTGGTGGTTTATCCCAAGGTCATTGCTAAACATCTTGACGAAGAACTTCCCTTCATGGCCACGGAAGAAATTCTGATGGCCGGGGTCAGGGGAGGGGGCGACCGACAGGAACTGCACGAACGAATCCGCGTTCACAGTATCGAAGCGGGCAAACAAGTGAAGGAACATGGGCTGTCGAACGACCTGATCGAACGGCTGAAATCAGAGCCAAGTTTCGCCAACGTCGATTTGACAGGGGCTTTAGACCCTCGCCGGTTTGTCGGCCGCGCCCCCGAACAAGTCGACAGTTTCGTTGCCAATGTCATCGAACCAATTCGCCGACAATACGCAGCCGACCTGAACCGCAAAGCCGAAGAACTGCACGTCTAGGGTGATTTAAAACTGGGGGCGTTCAGCGATCTCGTCGACCGCCCCAGACCAACCCCTGACATTCCGTCCCATAAGTCTATAGGTCCTGTACGTCCCATAGGTCCGGCTCCTTCCCACGCCACGAAACCCAATACTCGAAAGGGCTTTCTGATGCCAACACTGCTCGATTGTCTTTGTGCGGGTATCGTCGTCGCCGATACGGTCTGTCACCCGATCGCGAGGATGCCGGCGCAAGGCGTATTGATCAAGACGGATCGAATCGAATTCTCGATCGGAGGGTGCCCCGCCAATGTCGCCGTCGATATGGCGCGAATTGGCTTGAAATCTGGCATTTCAGGCCGCGTAGGAACAGACGTGTTCGGTCGCGAGGTTCGCAACCTGCTGAATACTTCGGGAGTCGACACATCACAACTGGAAACAAGTGAGACAACCACGACCAGCACAACCTTCGTTCTGAATGTCGCGGGTGAAGATCGGCGCTTCATTCATTGCGTTGGCGCCAACGCTGAATACGATGGATTGCATGTCACCGAAGAAGCAATTCGGGCAGCAAAGATGTTGTTCGTCGGTGGATTCTGCCTGATGGATTCTTTGACTCCCGAACGAACGGTCCGATTGTTCCGGTTCGCTCGTGAAAATGGAATTCCAACAGCTCTTAATGTTGTCCTCTCGGATTCAACAGACACGATGGCCTGGCTCAATCCCGTTCTGCCGTGGACTGACTTCTTTTTCTGTAATAATGACGAAGCTGAACGAATCACACGTCAGTCAAATTCCGTGAAACAAGCCGAAGCGCTACGAGATATTGG
>JBAXBD010001005.1:0-2008 GCA_037142165.1 Schlesneria sp.
AACAGGAACTGACCACCATTGGGGACTTCGACCTGAAAACCAAGCCACCCATCAAGATCCTTCAGTCCCGAAGCGTTCCATGCGGGTTGACCGTTGATCTTGAGTGAGGCTGTTTCGCCGACAACTCGCAAATCAAATACGTTCCATTCGCCCGATGGCTTGACCAAGCCTTTGCTTTCCGCTCCGGCAATATTGGGAATATTTCCTTCTTTTCCTTCCAGTAGATTCACCTGATAACCGGAATCAGGAAATGGTTTTCCGGTATTCGACGACCGAATGTAGATTCCGGCGTCGTAATTTGCTGGCGTAAGAGCTTTCCATTCGACGTGCAGTTCTAAATCTCGCAACCGGTAATCGCTTCGCAACCAGCCGAGACCTGACTTCAGTCTGATGCACCCATCAACCACATCGACCTCACAGTCGTTTTCGACGGTCCACCCATTCAACGTTGTCCCATTGAACAGGGGGCGCCGGAATTCTGTTTGCTTTGGCCTCGTACCTAACTCCGCAATCCATTCGGTTAACATTCTGACCGCAGGTTCGTCCACCATCGCCGTTGCGAGTTGTGGCATCTGACCTCGGCCTCGCTTCGCCATGCGATTGAGCAGTACCGATCGTTCAGGATTGCCCGGTGCAATCAGACGAGCATCCGCGATCCCGAACTTATCATGAACTGGAACCGCGTCAATCAGTTTCATCTTGTCTAAAGAGGTGGCGAATTCGAGTTGCATCTGCGAGTTTCCGCCTCCCGCATCGATATGGCAGATGGCGCAGTTCGCGTGCAGATAGGATTTTGCCCTGGCTTCCAGTTTTGCATGCGGGTCATACGGGTTAGATAATTGCTCGAATTGATCTGGTTCTTTATCCAGCTTGAGCAAGCCAAGCCGTTGTAGCATCGCCAGTTGGTTTTCTGTTTTGGCGTTGTTGCCTCTTGGCGTAGTCGTGGCGCTGGCGGTGTCGACGGAAGGTCGATTCATCTGGCCAGTGCTCAACCCCAGCACGAACCCGGCAGCACGGCTGTGGCAGACCATGCATTCCGCACGGCTGGGATAATGCCAACTCTGTTGACGAGTCCCCTCGGGTGTCCGAATCGTAAAATCGACGTCGGCTCCTTCTTTTTCCACGAGCGTGGCATCGGTTTGTTCGTCATTCCAGCGATAAGTGTACCCGATCCATTCGTTCTGTTGTTTCGTCATTAGCCGGGTTTCAATCCAGCGTGTTGACGCAGCGTCGCCCTCAGTCATTTCAAGCGAAAAGGATTTGACGGTGACTGTTTCGTTGGGAAAACTCCAACCCCGATTGTTTGTGATTTCGATTTTGGGAGTGTCCCCCGGGATTCCAACATAGCGAGCCTTGGCGGCACCATCTGACCACAGAGGGGCATTGACGTCGTAGGGAATTAATGCCGGTTCAACGATATGCCCTTTGACTGATTGAAACAGCCCTGTTTCGCTGAGCTTCCGAGGAAATGGCCGAGTTTCAGTTTTCGGTGGAGCAGGGGCGAGCGTGTAAAAAGCCCCTTCCTCGTTGCCGACATAATCGGCAATCAACAGTTCGCCATGCGAGTCTGTTCCAAATCCACTGATATGAAACGGTGTGTCAGCCAGTTCACGATGCCAGGTCACGTTCGTGCCGTCATGTCGGGCGCCCCAGATTTTTCCCGTGGAATGGTCGCCGTAGACGTAGACACCCCTCAGTTCTGGAAGTTTGTTGCCGTAAAGGACAATTCCACCGGTTAGCGATCGCGCCTCGGAATGATGATGTTCCAGTGTCGGCTTCGTATGTGGTGCCGGGCCGAGTTCACGGTTCAGATAAAACGGATGGCTACCTTCATAGACCGACCATCCGTAGTTGTCACCTTTCCGCAGGAAATAAACCTGTTCCCACAGGTCCTGTCCGTTGTTGCCAATCCAGATATGACCTGTCAGTCGGTCGGTCGTCATGCGCCAGGGATTGCGAAGTCCAAATGCCCAGGTTTCGGGCGCGATTTTGTCGCGTCCCACGAATG
>JBAXBD010001006.1:0-2007 GCA_037142165.1 Schlesneria sp.
TGCGCGCCGCACAAAGAAACAAAACGTTAGTAGTACGAAGAGCGCGAAGGAATCAAAGGACGAAGCGCTTGATGCCATCTTTCAGCCTGGTATTTTTAAATCGGTGAATCTCAACGTTGCAGCCAATCACGCGAATGGAAAGGTTATCGCATTCCAACTTCGTGCTCTTCGTGTCCTTCGTGGTAATTTTCCGCCAATCTCCTCCAATGAACGCAAAAATAACCGGGCGGAGTACCCGCCGCCGTCCGAGTTGAATGTTTCGTTCGGCGATTTTAGGCCATGAAATTGCTCGCGGGATATGATTCTGATCTGTGTCCAGTTGTTTCACTCCTCGATCTGAGGAAACGCCTGATCCGGGACGAGAGCGGACTTGATTGTCCGGCGAATTTAGAGAAGTGTGGGCTATGCGACTTCATACCCCGGAGGATTGTCGCCATCCCACGCCATCGATCCGCGAAAGGCATCCTCAAGATTTGAATACCATCCTGAATCCATTCCCATGCTAAGGTACCGGCCCTCTATGAATAGCAATCCCCAAGGAGACGACGGACCGAATCCATATTCACAATATGAGATGCACGTATTGGTTGGGATGTGGTCAAGAACGATCCAGCACGGGAATTCTTGTCCGGGTTCACCGTAGTCCCATTCTCGCATCTCACATCGAGGCACCACGAGCAAAGGCTTCATCGCGCCAAGAACCGCCTCATCGGCGATACGCGAAATTTCTGCATCGAGCTTTTGTAGGATCAGAGCTTTATCGGGCATGGATTTGTGGCCGAACGTTCAAGCTGACTTTGACGCGAAAAAAAGGCTGAGTGATAAGCGAATTAAACAATGAAAACCTATCGGCGGCTTCTCAAGTTGAGCAGCTTTTTCGAAGACGCGGTGTCTTCGCCGATATGAATTCTACGTGGAGTGTTCATCGTCGTCACGTTGGGACGCTGATGTCTTCTTTGATTTTGCGATCCGATCTGCCCAGAATCCACCCGTCAACATGATAACGAATGGAGGAGCAAACAACGCTGCATGATACGGCTTAAGTGGGGCGCGAAATGGATGGCCAAACACATAGATGTCGACAACAAAGAGCAGGGCCATCGAGATCATTGAGGCTGCCACGAACCAAAGCAATACGACCGCACCGGGGGTCGATTGTATTGTGCTTACGCGCATACCTTCACGTGGCGTGTGCCGTCGAAGCATCATCCAGAATGGGATGACGGCGATCGGGGTAAGGGCGAATTTCAATTGACCGGTCTGCCAGAACCGCACAATCCCAATCGCCGCAGCCCCGAGAAACAGCGGTATCATGAACGCGTTCCAACGGCGTCGTGTGAGTACTACCTTCTCGGTGTGGGGATTCATGTGTGATCTCGATGGGCGGCCGAACACTTCGATTCAATCGAGTTCAGCGAACAAAAGTGTTTGTGCTTTTAGAACGATGACGTTGTAACCCCAACAAGCGAAAACGGGCAACTTAGCCTGTTCCTTCACTGTTGCACGGCGAATGACTTGAATCCCCGGGAAAACCATGCAGTTCCGCCCTGGCGATTCCGAAAGAAACAATTGGGGCTCAATCCCGTCCAGCCCGGAGTCGTCTCTGATTTGAGCAGAATGGTGTGATTTCCCGTTAATGTGCCGGGAAGCGTCAGAAGTTGCCAGCCTTGGATTTGAGATACATGTCAAATTTCGTATTTAAATAATTTGAAATCAGGCGGCAATTTGTAACCTTCCATCGAAGAATGTGCGTCCTTGCATGCAGACAACTTCTGCTTCGCAGACTTCGCTGGTATCAATCGTTGTCGGAAAGAATTTCCAATAAGGATCAGGCTGTGAAGCGTACCCTGTCGATTACGGCGATTGTCAGCATTATATTCTTCAATGTGTCGGGTGGTCCGTATGCCCTGGAGCAGGTCATCGCGGCAGGTCCTGGACTGGGACTGCTCCTGATTTTGATCACGCCGCTTGTCTACAGTGCTCCCGTGGCGCTGGTCTGTGCCGAAC
>JBAXBD010001007.1:0-1998 GCA_037142165.1 Schlesneria sp.
ACCTTTGCCTTGCAGCGGGTGGAATGAGCAGCGAAGCAAGGCTTAAGCTGATTCTGGAAAATGACGTCACCTGGCTTGGTTGCACGCCGACTTATGCTTTGCGATTGGCCGAAGTGGCTGCCGCGCAGGGGATCGATGTTTCAAGCAGCTCTGTTCGCGCCGTATTGGTTGCAGGTGAGCCGGGTGGATCGATCCCGTCGGTTCGCGCTCGAATCAGCGAAGTGTGGGGCGCACGCGTCTTTGATCATTGGGGCATGACCGAGATTGGCCCATTGGCGACCGAATGCGAGGACGACCCAGACTGCCTGACGGTCAACGAATCAGCATGCATTCCCGAGATCATCGATCCGGAAACCGGCAGGCCATCATCAGACGGTCGAGGCGAACTGGTGATCACCAATCTGGGCCGGACAGGTTCGCCCCTCTTTCGGTATCGCACTGGCGATCTGGTCGAAGCTGACCTGGTACCGCATGCGTCGGGTCGCAACTGGCTGCGTCTGAAAGGAGGCATCCTGGGCCGAACAGACGACATGCTGATCATTCGTGGAAACAATGTGTTTCCATCGAGTATTGAAGCGATCGTCCGCGAATTCCCTGATGTGACTGAGTTTCGAATTGTTGTCACTCGCGTTCGAGAGATGCAGCACATTCGACTGGAACTGGAACCTCAGCCAGGTATCGACGAAGAGACGTTAGCTCAGAACGTTGCTGCGACGATCAAACAGCGTCTGCAATTTCAGGCGGAAGTCACACTCGTCCCGACAGGTTCGCTACCGCGGTTTGAAATGAAAGCGAAACGACTGGTCCGTGAAAGGTGATCCGTTTTCCCAAAGACGACGCTGTCGTTTGGGCCGACTGCGAATGCGAATTACTCGCGAGTGATGAACTCATCCAGGTTCATCAGGACTCGCGACACGGCGGTCCAGGCTGCTGCGTCAGAGACTGACACATTTGACGGTACTGGCTTCGGTGCGAAAGCGGCGGCTGCGGTCGGATCTTTTCCGAATTGGTCACGTTGCTGCTGGAGGTATCCGCGAAGTCGAGCCAGTTCGGTCGAGGTTGGCTCGCGACCTAACGCCGTTTCCACCGCCAGAGACAATCGCTGGCTGTCGTCGGCAACCGGGGCTTCTAACAGCTTTGTGGCAAAACCGCGTGCGAATTCGAAGAACGTTTCGTCGTTGGCCAGCGTCAGCGATTGCAACGGGGTGTTGGAGCGATTTCGACGGGTACAGGCAACGTTGGGGTCGGGGAAATCAAAGGCCGCCATCGCAGGATACAAACTCGATCGCCAGATGTGCGTATAGATCCCTTTGCGGTATCGATCACGACCGACGGATGTCTTCCACGGCTTTTTATCCTGGGTAAAGTCAAAGACACCTTCCGGCTGAGGTGGATAGACCGGTGATCCACCAAGCTCTTCCGTCAACAACCCGCTCGCCACGAGAGCCGTATCTCGGATCATTTCTGCGCCGACGCGAAGTCTCGACTGGCGAGCGAGCAGTTTGTTTAGAGGATCAAGTTCCAGCAGTTCGGACCGGATATGCGACGATTGCCGGTATGTCGCCGAAGTGACGAAAAGCCGATGAAGTCGTTTGAGATCCCACGAAGGACGCAAGGTCGTTGATACGACCGTTTCCGTTCCAACTGATCCACGAAATTCATTTGCCAGCCAATCGAGCAATTCCGGGTGTGTCGGTCGATCACCTTGAGTCCCAAAATCGTTTTCGGTCTCGACAAGACCCCGTCCGAAAAATCGCTGCCAGTAACGATTGACGATCACGCGAGCGGTCAGCGGGTTATTGGACGAAACCAGCCATTCCGCCAGGCCCAAACGATTTGCATACGGGTTTTGCTGGTTTTCTGCTGCTTCCTGATTTGAACCTCGATTCAGGGCACTCGGGACTGCGGGCTGGACCTTGGCCCCCTTCCGCAAAAAGTCGCCGCGAATCTGAATGTAGGCTTCACGAGGCGACTTGGCTTCGCGAGTGATCATTGTGG
>JBAXBD010001008.1:0-1997 GCA_037142165.1 Schlesneria sp.
ACATTGACGAGAACGCTGTTCTTTCGATCGGCAACACTACCCAGGAAGCTTGCCTGATGATCGCCAATCGCTGCGAAGACGGGCGTTCCGGCGTGTAAACCCGTTGATCGCGCATGTTCTTCCGTCAATCTCCCGACGATTTCGTTCGCTTCGCGGACCTCGGGAAACAGCGAACGGGATAACCCAAGAGCCTTAATCGCCTCGTCGTTCCAGTCCCGCATGCGAACATCGAACACGCCACTACTTCCGGCGCAAGAGGGCTCCGTGACGGGGGTGGTTCCTGTGAGCGCCGCCGTGAAATAATCCATGATAAACAAGGCTTGTGAGTTTGCTGGCAATGCGTTCCGCCTTGCCAGTTCAAACAGTGTCACGGACATGAATCCAGGATGCAGCCAGCACCCGGTTCGATGCCACGCGTCTTGGCCAATCGCGGCCCGAGCCGCTTCAAGCCACGTCAAATCACTGTCTGGCATGCGATCCAGGGCTCGTCGATCCTGCCAGTTAATCAGAGGCGAAACGGGCCGAAGCTCAGCATCAACCAGGACCATTCCGTGCTGTTGACCAGTCACACCGATGCCCACGACATCGCTGACTTTTGAACCTAATTGTTGTGACATCTGAGCGAGGCATCGGCATGCAGCTGCAAGAATTTTATCGGCGTGCCATTCAGATCGACTGCGGGCCCGATCAGCCTCGGATGTGACATTGGCATCATTTGCTGCTGAACCCATTGCGACGATTGCACCCGATGATGCATCGACGGCAATGCTGGTGATCTTGGTGGTACCGAGATCGACGCCGACAAGTAATGGCATGGCGAAACTTTCTGAAATACGTGGCTTTTACCAGACATTCTGACGTGTGGCGAATTCTGCCGAAAGAGATCGATTTTCTGAAATTTGACTGACGAATGACAATATGCAGGTTTCTTCGTATTGACGAGAATTCCGGCCTGTGCAAAATGCGGTCGTCTTACCGTCTGCCAGTCTGCAACCAATGGAAGTGGTTGATCTGGTGGATGCGACAACAAATCAAAATGATTTCCGTCCGTTCGGCCACGCAAAGGAGTGCCTCAGCCGTGAAGAAAGTTATCGTTTCGGCATCTGTAATCGCCCTATTGGCTGGTGTTCTCGCGCTGACCGGGGACGCTTGGAGTCAGAATAAGGAACCGGCTGCGGCCGCGACCGACATCCCTCACAAGGTCGGTCTGATCGACATGGCCTATGTCTTCAAGAACTACAAAAAGTTCGAATCACTGCGAGAAGACCTGAAGGTCGAAATCTCGGAGAGTGAAGAAAAAGCCAAAGAAATGCAGAAGGGGATCGTCGAACTTCAACAGAAGATGAAAGGTCTGGTTGAAGGGGCTCCCGAGTATTCGAAGTATGAACAACAAGCCGTCAAGCAGGCTGCTGAGTTCGAAAACTTCCGCCGTCAGATGTCTCGTGAATTCCTGAAGAAGGAATCACAGATTTATCTGCAGGTTTACAACGAAGTTTCGAAGATGGTCGAGAAGTATGCGACCTACTACAAGTTCACCTTAATCATTCGTTTCAATCGCGAAGATCTCGACACCGAGAACCCACAGCAGTTGCTGCAAGGGATGAATCGTCAGGTGGTCTACTACCGTCCGAACGAAGACATCACCACGTCAGTTCTCGACAGCCTGAACAAGAAGTTCAGCCCAGACAAGAAAGACGCTCCTCAAGAGGCCAAAGCCCCACGTGGGACTCCCAAGAACTAGTCCAGTTCAATGGACTTGAAACGCCTCCGACCCTGGATTGATCTCCAGGGTCGGTTTCCGTTCGCTCTTCAGCCATATCTCGTTATCCACAAGCCCGTGGCCGCTCTCACAACGTCCTGCGATTTTGAAATCGGCTCGGCGGCGGTCTCGCCCTTCCGAACTCAGCGATCCGGACGTGGCGAAAGGCAGCGCAGGGTGAAAAACATGATTCAAAGAAGTCAACGTACGCTGAACCGTCCTGCGGAATATCGGGGCT
>JBAXBD010001009.1:0-1989 GCA_037142165.1 Schlesneria sp.
GTTCAAGGATACAACAAGCCGGCTGCTGCTCACGAAAGGCCTGTTCAACCGCCTGAAGATCGTTCGGCGAAATCGCGACCAGGTCGCCAAGGACGCCGGGCGTCACACCTGGCATTGACCAGTCATCAATCATGTAGGGAGCATACGCAGCGGGGACGAGCAGATCATGCCAGCCATGAAAATGCCCGATGAATTTGACAACTTTGGTCCGGCCAGTCACAAGCCGAGCGATTCGTAAAGCCATCAGCGTTGCTTCGGTACCGCTGCTTGTGAATCTGACTCGCTCCGCTGACGGAACAAGACGTTGAACTCGTTCGCCCCACTCGATTTCGAGTTCATGGCATGCCGAGAAGTGAGTCCCTCGAACCATTTGACGCTGGACTGCGGCAACAACGTCGGAATGGCCGTGTCCTAAAATCAGCGCACCATGACCAACCCAATAATCGATCAGCGAATGCCCTTCGACGGTCGTCTTTCGCGAGCCTGAAGCGTCTTGCACATAGACCGGAAATGGCTGCAAATAGCGGGCATCGTGGGTGACTCCGTTTGGAAAAACGGAAAGCCCCCGTTCGAAAAGTCGTGCCGATTCGCCAAACCTTGTTCGATATGCCGATTCAATACCAGAGGCCTTCGCCGACATGAAGTTTTCCTGTTCGAAGCACGCACTTTGCTGTATTACCAGATTGCCGCTGAGGGTATTGCTCGTATCATCGCACTGGCACCATGACACGGATTTCGGAAATCATTTTGTCGATTTGAGGAACTGTTCATACGCGTCTGTAACGTGTCCATCGACCGCGTTTCCCGGATGAATATACAATCCATACTGCAGCCGGATTGATGGCGTAGCGTCGTCCAGAATGACTGGCTTGGATTTGGCCGGATCGTTTTGATAGGCACCTTCGCCAAACGGACTTATCGAAAACAAACCATAATCTCTCACGTGGTATCGTGACGGACGGAAATTGTTCGGATGGTCCATGATCGTGACACCATATTCCCGGGCTTCAACCATCCCCGTATAGTCGACCCACCTGGCAGGTTGTCCCCAGCATTCTTGGGTTGTTTTCTTCCCTTCTGAGTTCACGACTTTACGACCCTCTTTTTCACGCATTGATTGCGCAATGCGAATACCAAAGAGTCCTTCCTTCGTATCATCGAATCTGGCCAGCTTTCCTGCAGGGGGTGCCAGCGTGAAGTCGTATGTCATCAGTCGGCTTGGATAAATCGAGATCTTCGTTGTTTCGATCAATGTCGGAGTCCCGTCAGCCCGCATCCAGTCGTTGATTAAGTGGATCGTTGCTGGGCTTCCGGACTGAAATTTCACTTCACGTGTCGTGATTCGACCCCGTTCCGCCCAGAACTTTACGTCATTGACTTCATCCACTGACAACCAGATGCCTCGATGGTGAGGATGCTCTTTCTCGTTTGGATCGATCGGTCGGGTCAGAATCGTGCCCCCCGGCGCTCGGACCGGCCAGAAATACGGCTTGGGAAGCGAAGGCCCATGATGAAAGACGGTGAATTCTTCACCGGCAATTTTTACGACAATTCCCTCAGTGCCCGCTTCAATCGTAACCTCGTTATTGGCTTGCGCATCAAGCCGGGGGCTGGCAAACGTCGAAAGACATGCGAGGAACAGGCCGCACTTCCAGAATCGAAACATTGACGCGCTCCCTCCAACGGAATTTTGTTGTCGAAGTAGACCAGAACAATTCGGCACGTGACTATACCGTGGTGGGGTTGGCTGGGTCGACTCATCCAAAAATCAGAAGCCAGGTCGAAGCTCACGGCAAATATGCAGCGGCGTCATCAGTTATTTTTTTGCGTGTGCTGCCCAGCGTTTCATTCGAACCGCGTTTGCCTTGCGATAGGGATCGTCGGACGATGAGCGTTCGAGCGTCGCGATCGCCTTGGGAAGCTGATCGAGCTTCGCATAACATTGCGCAAGGACTGAACGGGCAGGAAAGTACCACCGTCCTTTGCGGT
>JBAXBD010001010.1:0-1987 GCA_037142165.1 Schlesneria sp.
CAAGACATCCGGTGCCGCCGAGACAAGAACCCCTTTTTTCCAGGCAATCACCCCATTTGGAAAGGGAACTCCGTCAAGGAATAGCGTCGACTTGTCATATCGACCGTCTGCATCGGTGTCTTCGAGATACCGGATTCGCCCGCCAGCCCTCCCCTTACCGTCGATCCCAAGAGGATAGTCCGCCATTTCGGCGACCCAGAATTTTCCGTCGGCACCCCAGTCAAAAGCCACCGGATCCATTGTCAGCGGTTCATGTGCAACAAGCTCGATGGTATATCCTGGTCGAACTCGCATCGATTGAATTGCAGCATCGGGTGACTTGGCGACGGGTATCCGATCACCAAGCAAATCGTCAAACGAAATTTGCTGCATCAGGTCAGGCAAAGTATCGGTCTCTTCATTGATCCAGCAAAGATGACGATTTTTGACGAAGAACCCATTGTCCGTTCCATCCTTCCGCACAATGAGTGGCAAAGCGTTTGGCGAGGGTTTTTCGTTGTTCCGCTGCCCCGACGTCAGGCAAATCGAGTAATCTTTTGTCTGGGGGTCATACAACCAGGCACCGTATTCCAAACTATTCGAAAGTACGACATCGAGATGTCCGTCACCATTGATATCGACATGCCGGCGTCCCTCATCAACTTCCTTAAGTGGTCCGGGTTGGGTGACAGGAACTTGAATGAGCTCCCATCTTCCATCACGATTCGCATCAGCAAGACGAAGACCACGATCACTTCCGTCTGATTTCCTTAGCGATTGTCCTCCCAGCACATTTGCGTTCAATCGATCGACACACTCTTTGAAATTCAAAAACTTGACTTTCTTCCCGTGCCTGGCAATTGCGTGGTCGATCAGTTCGATCACCTGATCCGAGTTAATCCAGCCATGGGGGTGAAAGACAAGGTTCATCACCCCTTGCTTCTGCACGGTGATATCAAGTGCCACTTTCAGATCACGAACGGTATCGGGGTTGTTCGGCTTATGCAGGTGATTCGCCGACCAGTCACTGGGGACCATGCAAGGAAATTCCCAGCAAGTGCTCTGAATCACGTAGGGATAAGGATAGTTTTCGATCGTGTTGACGAAACGATCATGAACCTGCTCGCCCCGTTTTAATCGCCGCGGAACATACTTCTGGAATTTTTCGCGGCCATCGTCATCAGTGATCCAATCGCGTGGGATGCCTGGATCATTCGCGGTGTACAGCGTGAAAACCGACGAATCCAGTTGCAGAAATTTTCCCTGGGTCGTGGTCTTACGGAAAATCTCGGAATAGAACCTCGGACTGACCGTATTCAGCGAATCACAGCAGGGCATTCGGAAGGCAACTGGTTGATTATTGGGAATCGAGGTCATCAGGTCGACACACTTGTCGTACGTGGCCTTCGACTTCGTGATATCTCCGCCCGCCAGTAGAGGACAGGGGTGGTCAAACGTGTGGCATTCGAGACTCAACCCTTCCTGCAGCCATGACTGCAACTGAGGGTCATCAGGTTTCACCGCACAGGTCATAATGCTCACCGGAGCACGCCCGTCGATTCCCTTCAGCCGTTGCAGGATCGGTCGCAAGTAAGCCTCGTACTTGAAAGACTCACGCATATCGTCGATCGCCAGCACGACGACGCATTCGACGCCCTCTTCACCCACCCACTGTGGTGTGAGTAATTTTGGAAAATCCTTGTTTGGAAACCAGACTTCATTTGAAATATCAGATGTCGTTGGCTGACCCAGGACGTCAGCACCAATCCCCTGAACCACAAGTATCAACACGAGTACGGGAAGAAATCGGATCATAGGCTTCACGTTGACCGAATAATGAGGCGGGAGTTGAAATCCAGAATCAAGACTAACCGCGTTGAGAATCATTTTCATCTACAAGCGCTGAAGGTTTTGCGCAACGATGGACGAACCGAACTGGAATTTCGAGATCTCGTAGGGTGCGGACAAGTCTTCGAAGTCCCACCAAAACCAACGAAAAAGCAGGACA
>JBAXBD010001011.1:0-1984 GCA_037142165.1 Schlesneria sp.
CTGTAGAAGTTCAGTGCCATGTCCTTCCTCATAAAGATCGTTTGCAGAATAAAGAACAGGAGTCGGCAGCAGGAACTGACGGCTGGACATCTCAGCAGGGATTTTACGTTTACCGTAATGAGCGGCTTCTTGTCGCGGGAAACTGGCTCGGACTTGGACGTGGACGATCGTGGACCAAAGAGGAAGCGCATCGCCTTGCCCGCATCAGAATCGACATTTCCAACACAGCAGATTCGGACTGGAAAATAGATATCCGTAAATCGACCGCTCGACCGCCAGTTTCGATTCGAGAGCGTCTGACTCGCCTCGCGGAAGACACACGCGAGCGAGCACGTCGTGTATTTGCCCATAGAGGCCAGCCTGTCCGAACGGGCAACGCTTCTCCTCTTTCTCAAGCCTGGCGGGCCGAACATCTTGCAGGTGAAGTACGCTATCGCATTGATAGGAACCATCCTGCCGTAAGAGCTGTTCTTGATGATGCTGGAGCAGCTGAGTCCCAGATTGTTGCGATGCTTCGGGTTCTCGAAGAGACAATTCCGGTACAGCGTATCTGGCTGGATACCACCGAGGCCCGTGAAACACCGCGAACGGGTTTCGCAGGGCAAGCCCCGAAGGAGGTTTCCGAAGTGCTTTCTGTTATGTACAGGAACATGATCTCGCGCAAGGGGCTTTCACCTGCACTCGCTCGCGAACGACTTAAGAGCACAGAGCCATTCAACGACTATCCCGAGCTGATTGCAGCTCTTCCCGATGAAGTGTTTATACAACAACAAAAGTGATTTGGCATGAAAACATCAACGGAAGAAAATCGGCAAAGAGTGGTCAAGTTTGCACAGGAACTTCTGCTTGACGAGGAGGACCGTTCATTGATCACTCCGGCTCTCATCGCCGAAAAAATTGAGATGGTTGTCGCGATGAAGCCGAATTGGGGTGTTGAGCTCGACCGGAATTCAGTAACCGACGAATTAATCCGAAGGTTCAGTTTGTGGATTGGAAGCGACACAACACTCAAGAACGAAGTGGGGCATGTTCCCTGGCTCAATGCGTCAAAGAAGCGAGATTGGCGTTACTGGCAGCGTTACAGCGAGTGGCTGGAAGGCAAACTTTCATGGAAAGCGGTGGATGCGCTCGATCGCGCTACAGACGAAATACTTGGACTGCTCGAAGATCCAAATCGAGAAGATTCGTGGGACCGGCGGGGCTTGGTTGTTGGACACGTGCAGTCGGGGAAGACGGGGA
This sequence comes from Schlesneria sp., assembly GCA_037142165.1. Lineage (GTDB taxonomy): Bacteria > Planctomycetota > Planctomycetia > Planctomycetales > Planctomycetaceae > Schlesneria. The sequence continues at coordinate 1,240 of JBAXBD010001011.1, forward strand.
ACTACACGGGTCTCATCTGCAAAGCTGCAGACGCCGGATACAAGATCATCATTGTTCTGGCCGGAATGCACAACAATCTGAGATCGCAAACACAAATCCGGCTTGATGAGGGATTTCTTGGATTTGAAACGAATCCTGACCCGGAAGTCGTCGAGTTCATCGGAGTCGGAAAAAATGGCCGTGACGCCAGCATCAAGCCAAATTGTGCCACTAACCGTTCCGATAACGGAGACTTCAACAAAAAGGTAGCAAAACACCTCGCAATAACACCTGAACAACGCCCCTGGCTCTTCGTCGTCAAGAAGAATAAAAGCGTTCTGACATTGCTTTTGAATTGGATTCGGAACCATGTAGCGAATTTGATGGACCCCGAGACTGGCCGTAAAGTCGTCACACATCTGCCGCTCTTGATTGTTGACGATGAATCTGATCATGCGTCAGTTGACACAGGCGAACAAGTGTTTGATGCAGACGGAATGCCAGACGAAGAGCATCAGCCCAAAGCGATCAACAGCCTTATTCGAAAAATCCTTCATTCGTTCACACGGTCCGCTTACGTTGGTTACACCGCAACTCCATTCGCGAATATTTTCATCCATGAGCGGGGGGAAACCCTGGAAGAAGGTCCTGACCTCTTCCCGTTTGCGTTCATCATCAATCTGGCGGCGCCGTCGAATTATGTTGGTCCTGTGAAGCTTTTCGGACTGACTACTCCTCAGGGCCGTGAAGGTGGACTGCCGTTGAC
>JBAXBD010001012.1:0-1977 GCA_037142165.1 Schlesneria sp.
GAACTTTACCTGGCGATCCTGCGCAGCAGTGATCTTGTGCGTCGTCACGGTGGTATCATTCAAAATCTGATTGGCGTCGGGACGAATTCCACGGCAATTGGACCACTTGTGAAATGGTCCGAAGACTCGCGACTGAGTGCTGCGGAACTACGGTTGGTACTCGAACAGATCAAGGCGATGAATCAACATGTCGAACCGCCGTCGACCGCATGGAAAATCGAATACCTGTCCGCGATCCGTTTGCTGTCTCAGGCGGGGTGGTGCAAAGAGACGGGGCTTACCGAAAAATACGAGAAGTTCGAGCCGTATGCCTCAACGGGAATGGAGGCCTTTCTATGGATCACGGGTGAGCCGGAGGTTGCCCGCCGGGCGGTCACTCATGTCCTGACAAACCACCTGCGCGAAGTTGACAAACCGCTCGCGCAACGCAGCCCCACGGCAGAAACGAAGACCGTTGGCCTCTTCATTCCTCGGGGAGAACTTTCAACTCAGACGCTTCCACCAGCCGCGATCGAACGAGCGGTTCAGCGGTCGATTGTCGCAAAACATGTTCTCGTGCCGTTTACACAATATGACAATACGATCAGTCGTGATCGAGCGCACAGAATTGGTTTGGAACTGGTTCTGGCGGCACAGATCTATTTTCGCGACCACGGCGAATTTCCCCCCGAGACATCCGCGCTCATCCCAGATTACATCGCTGAATGGCCTGCTGATCCCCTGCAATCAACCGCAGACGGTCTGATCCAATACGAAAGGGAATCAACGACATCGGCACGGATTTTCAGCCCCGGAGGTTTCGATGAAACTATTCAATCGAGAACAGTCACGCCAACGGAACAGGCGGTGCCGTGAACAAGCCAATCGACTGCCGTTTCAGGAAATGGCACATTGTCTTTGTCTTTTCGCTTTACGAATGATAAGGCCGCTTTATGCCGTCACATGAATCAGGGCCTTCTCCGCTTCCGCAAGCTGTTCGATGGTCTTTTCTTCGATCGTTCACTTTCTGGCGAAATCTGATCATCGCATTCCTCGTGATTTCGCCGCTACTCATTCGTTTGTGGTGTTTATCGAAAGTTCCAACCGCTCCGATTCCATTCGACGTCGACGAATTTTGTCAGATCGAGATCGAGCCGGGTCAAAATGCATTCGATTATTTCCGTGAAGCTGGCCGTCTGAAGGCCGCGATTGCTGATGATTACCAACTCAAAGTTAAATCCTTTCCATCGGCCGACCAACAAGCGGTGACGGCGAACGGCTGGTCGGTCGCCACGGATTCGCTGAAGCAATCGCTGATCGACTGCCGCGAAGCGATGCAGGTCTGGCGTCGCGGAACCGAATGTTCTGATTCGTTAATTGTTTCGCCACTCGAAACGTCTGAGGAGGAAATATCGCCCGCTTTACTAGACTTCCAAAAACTCGCTTTGATGGTGGAATGTGACGGAATACGACTGGAGTCAGAGAACCGTTTGCTCGAAGCGGCAGAACACTACCTGGCCATTTTGCGCAGCAGTGAACTGGTCGGTCGTCATGGTTGCGTCCTTCAAAAGTTGCTTGGTACGGCGATGTATCGCGTGGCGACTAAAAGACTGATCAAATGGTCCGAAGACTGGCGACTCAGCACCGACGAACTCCGTTCGGTGTTGAAACAGGTCAGAACTGTGAATCAGAATTTTGAACCCCCGTCGTCTGCATTGAAATTAGAATACGTCTTCACAATGAAGTCGTTATCCAGAAAGGGTTGGTGCAAACAGTTAGGACTCGCCGATAAATACGAGAATTTTGAACCATTTGCTTCGCCGGGAATGGAGGCCTTTTTATGGATTCTGGGGGAGCCCGAGGTTGCCCGCCGGACGGTCACTCATGTCCTGACGAACCAATTGCGCGAAATCGATAAACCTCTGGCTGAACGGAGTCCCATAGCGGAACCGCCGACCGTTTGCCTCTTCGTACCGCCTGGAGAACGTTCATCACAGT
>JBAXBD010001013.1:0-1975 GCA_037142165.1 Schlesneria sp.
GTCGCCTTGACGGCCGGCGCATAGAACTTAGGCTCACTTTGAGGCCGCAGATGCTCGTCGAGGCAATCAAAGATCAGCCACCGCAGTGTTTCTTGGCGATGTTGTTCTGCCGCCTGGCTACTACACTCGTTGGCATGCATCAGAAGAAGCATGCGTGCGACGAAATACTGGCACGGTCCAGGTGGTATCTTTCGGAAAGGGAGATTTGTGTGACGCATGATGGTCACGGCATCCGAAAGAGATTCCTCCGAGAGTGAGGCCACCAGCGCAGTCCTCAGGTTTCGGTACCGAGCTGTATACCACGAGTCCCCGTAGGGTGTGGCTAATATGCCGTTCTTCACTTCGTTAACGGTGAAGCCTGCGTGATATAGCGGATCCCAAGCATGGTGCCCAACCGCGATAAGAATCTGATGCCACGCACGAACAAGTGAGAAGAAGACTGCGGGATGAATCCTGTTCGACAATTCCTCTAAGGTCTCGAGCGACGACTCCCCTCCGAGGAACGTGAAGAAGCAATCGCGTAGATCTTCGGCATCTCTTGATCTGTCGCTGAGTGCGGCAAAAGACACCATCATGCGACACGATGATTCCAGCCACCAGGAATGAGCTACAACGCCTAATTCTTTTGCGCGGTCTGCGATGTGTCGAAGTCGTTCCCCGTGTGTCGCAGATGCGAGTGAATCGGGAGCGATACCCGCAAACGAAGACAAGACTGACTGCGCCACTGTCTGCATTCCAAATGTTAAGGAGATTTCCGCAATTGTCGCAGTGGCAGCGAACTCCTCTGAACTGGGCCTTTTTCCTATCGTGCGAAACTTGGAATGAAGTCGATCGTCGGTTGGATTAGCCGAGTAGCGGATGTCCAGGCCGAACGCCGTTTCTGAGATTGAAAGTAACTGCTCACACTTCATCCGAGAAGACGGCACGGCCACGTAGCCCGCCAAAACCTTCAGAGCTTGATTCTGGTTCATATTGCATCTCTCATCGTGCCGTCTGAATGTTCCTGTCCTCGGTTGAAGAACCGATTCGAGTCGTATTGGCCTTGGAAGTGTTTGTCGCACATGTAGTTCAGTTTACCTGATCAAAACGCAACGCGAATAGCGAGATGTGATGACGTTTTCATTTTGCACGCCGTCTTCGACATTTGATTGTCCTTTCCATCGAACCAAAACTGCCAATCCGCTTGGGGAATTCGAACTCGGCCTGCACGCGGGTCACAATGTTCAGAGCATTTAAGCTGTCCGCCGTTTCATCAATGACTCGAAACGTTTCCGACTTAGTAACGGCATGGCCTAACTCGCGGCAATCGACGGTTCGCCGTGATGCTATCGCTCAACTGATCTGAATCCACTCGGACCACTGTAAAACGGCGCATTCAACGCAATTTTTTTCGGATTGCTCTTTTTTTGCCGCAGGTCAAAACGAAGACACTCTTCGCTCACGATCAATCGGAATGAGCTTGGACGGGTTTAATGCGGCTTTTTCAGGGAGAGCACCGGGAATCGAAAATTCTTCAGACGCGGATCAAATTTCTCCCGTTTTCAGGAGCGAAAATCAGTTAAGAAGAAGTGGACAACACACAAATCCGTGCCGCGAACACCGTGAGAAAATGAACTAGAAGTTCCTGATTGTTGCCGAAAACAACGTCACAGTCATTGACCTGTAGGTCATCGTCTCATCCGTTATTGCTACGGCGTTTGATCAGTGCGGAAGACTTTTCGGCTAGTCCCTTTTCAACCGCAAAGGAAGAACCTATGACAATCAAGAATTTCGCACAAACCTCAGTGGCCCAATCCAGTCCTCGATCGCTGCCTCCCATCAGTTATCGTTCGTTTTCTGAAATGTGCGCCTTGCTGCTGCTAATTGCGATCAACTATTCGATGACCTTCCTGACGGTATTTTCTGTTGGTGTGGGATTTGGCCAGCATCGCGTTCCGTCGACAATCGCCTGGATCTTACTCGCCCTTTGTTATGT
>JBAXBD010001014.1:0-1967 GCA_037142165.1 Schlesneria sp.
GAAGAGTGCGGGCAGCGAAACGATTGCGCAAGGTGAAATCCTGTTTAAACGCGGGGACTCATACGGGATGCATGCCATCAAATGCCGAACAGAATCCGCAATTAGATTGGCCAGCCCTCCTCGGAACTGATGCCAATGATATTTCAAAAATTGACCGGCCTTTACCACCCGAACGTCTGAATTTCCCCAGGCAATTTCCATTGCATGGGTTTCCTCATGTCACCAGTACGTTTTCGCGCGAAAACTACCTTCGTACTGTGGAACGAGTCATTGAATACATCACTGCGGGTGATATCTTTCAGGCGAACCTTTCGCAGCGGCTTCTGACCCCGGCACCATGTAGCAGCGTCGAATTGTACGAACGACTTCGTTCGGTGAACCCCGCACCGTTTGCAGGACTGATGATGTGGGATGACTGGGCCATCGTCAGCGCTTCACCAGAACGGTTTCTCTGCGTCACCGAAGGAGAAGTCGAAACCCGCCCCATCAAAGGAACTCGACGACGAAAGCAGGGTCCCGAAGCCGACCTGTTCACTCGCGATGAACTGCGTCAAAGCGAAAAGGATCAGGCTGAAAATGTGATGATCGTCGATCTGTTACGAAACGATCTCTCACGAGTCTGCCAACCAGGAACGGTCCGAGTCCCTCAACTGTGTGCTGTTGAAACATACGAAACTGTCCAGCATCTCGTTTCTGAAGTACGCGGCCAGTTGAAACCGGAGTCGACAATTTGGGATTTGTTTCGAGCGACATTTCCAGGCGGATCAATTAGCGGTGCTCCCAAGGTTCGAGCGATGCAAATCATCGCCGAACTGGAACCAACTGTCCGAGGCCCCTATTGCGGCAGCCTGTTCTACGTCGGAGCGGATGGACAAACCGACAGCAATTTGCTCATTCGCACCTATGTTCAGCGTTACGGCTGGCTACAATGTAATGTCGGTGGGGGAATCGTCGCCCAATCCGATCCTGAATCTGAATACGAAGAAACACTGACGAAAGCGGCAGGGATGCTGACCGCACTTGACCAAACATATGTTACTACTGATCGATAACTACGACAGCTTTGTTTACAACCTCGCTCGATACCTGGTCGAGCTCGGTTGCGAGACAAAGGTCGTTCGCAACGACGCGATGAATGTCGCCACCGTAAAACTGCTCAAACCAAAAGCGATCGTCATTTCACCCGGCCCCTGCACACCAAATGAAGCCGGAATTTCGATCGAATTGATTCGCCAGTTGAGCGACTCATTCCCCATCCTGGGAGTCTGCCTCGGACACCAGGCAATCGCCGCCGCATTCGGAGGCGACATCGTTCGTGCCCCCGAACCCGTTCACGGAAGAACGTCGCTCGTCGAACATTCCGGCATGGGGTTATTCACAGACCTTCCGTCACCCCTGAAAGTCGGACGTTATCACTCATTAATCGTTGATGAGGCAACGCTGTCACCCGAACTGCTCATTACCGCAAGGACCGAGGACGGCATTCCGATGGCGCTGCAACATCGGACGCGGCCGCTTTACGGAGTCCAATTTCATCCCTCATCGGTGCTGACGCAGGCAGGACGACCACTGCTGTCAAACTTTCTGCGACTGGCAGGGCTTCCAGTAAAGGAATGCTCTGTCGTTGACTGGCAGGAACCGGTGATGGAAGTCGAAGACCAGAATCTTCCTGTAATGGCCTGGTAACAGAATCGCCGCGATCGTCTTCGTAGCTTGGGCTTTAGCCCGAGCAATTCTCAACCGGTTGGCAGTTCAAACCCTGCTCGACGCGGTCGATCCAGATATTGGTTGGCAGCCTCATCCCCCACGAATAGTTCGCGAACAGGGTCCCAGCGCAGCGGGCGACCTGCCGCTCGAGTGATATTGGCCAGGTGACAAACGCTGACCGACCGATTGTTGAACGTTGTCAATGGCAAGAATGAAAAGAAAACCGCTTGGGGGTGCATTCCATGAAGCGATCATACCCA
>JBAXBD010001015.1:0-1965 GCA_037142165.1 Schlesneria sp.
GCTCTGCGGCTGGAAGCCGCAGCTACGGCTTGTGCTACGCCGTTTTCGACTTGCACAAAATGACTAACTCTCGGCGTGATGAGCATGCGTCGGAAACCATTCAAACGTTGCATTAGCTTCGGGGCAGAAACTTTGTTTCACTTTCCGATTTGAAAACAAGCTGATTGGTATTTGCCTGATTCTCAAACAATGCTCATCACGCGGAGCGATGATGGCTACTTTGGACTGAGGCAACTTCTCTCTGGATTCTGCCTATGGAATTGATCGATAGTAAGCAATAAAGAACAGAACGAGACGGCGGCACAATATGAACCAGAAAAAACGATTTCAACCAAAAAACCTGATAAATCCGACTTTTTGCATTAACGCGCAATTTGTTTTCTCGCATTCGTTCAACCTCGCATCAACAATAAGTCGGGGGCGGGCGACACCTCAGGCGAGATTTGATTGAGATATTTCTGGCAAAAGTTGGTGGCTTGCGTCGTAACGCTCGAAGCGATCGGCGAGTCGAGGCGACTAGAAAGTTGAATTGTAGAGAGTAGTAAGCCGCCGCAGAGGGATCGCTAGGAGCTTCCGCTCCATGCACCCGACGAACTTTCACGCTAGTTATTTATTCAGGTTTCTCAAGATTGGACAGGATTAAAGCACAGAGTAGCCGACACAACGCATTTTCTACTCTTGAGGAACTTGACGTCGGAAGTGTCAAAACAGTTCCTCGGGTTCATGGTGCGGTAGCTCCGGGCGAACCGCTTGCAGCGGCTCTCGACATTCTCCCAACTACTCTCCAGCCGTTTCGGCTCGCCGATCAGCCTGCCATTGGCTAGGGGTCAAACTAAGAAGTTCACTTTCGCGTTTTTTCGGATGTTGATCTTTAGTCGCGTGGGTTTGGAAGAGGGGGTCGGGTATTCAAATTTCAAAATTGGCCGACAGGGTCAAATCGTTGATACATGCCAAATGATCGGCCAATTTTGAAGTTTGAACGCCCGACCCCAGGACGGCTGAACACTGATCCGCCTGCGCCGATGGCTGCGGGTTAAACGACAAAGACTCGCACTCCGATGCTGCGAACCGTGTCGTGGTCCTCGATTATGGCCTCGGTTGCTCGATGATGGCAATCATTCGCTCGATTCGGTTTTGTGATGCGCTGGTATATTTCGCCGCGAACTTCATAGCTGTGTCATGAAAGACTTTGTCATTGAGCAACCTGGCTAACTGAGAGAACAGGTGCTGTGGTTCGTTTGGCCGAACTGTTGTTCCAAGACCTTGTCGACTAACGGCGTGAGCGAAAAGCTCTTGCTCCAACTGTAGAGGGATCATCAGCACCGGCTTGCCTGCGAGCAGGAATCGGGCTGATGTGGTGGGGTTTGCGTTGGTGATGGCGAGGTAACACTCCGGGGCCAATTTCGTCAGATCGACATCCGCGTCCACGAACGACAATGTGGCTGATGCGTGTTTCTGTCGCAACTCGTTCGACAAACCGTCGCACGCGACCATCGTGGGAAAGGCCAGTTGGTTCAGCAGATTCAACAGCGACTCAATCGCAGGAAAAGGCTTGAGATAGGCGTAAATACGCTTACCAGTTCCGGGTGGCAAAAGAACTCGCTTTCCCGCTCGTTCCGGCGGATGCCCACAATATTCGCCAGGCCCGCGATCAGGATAGTGGTCAAGCTCGGGGAGCATCGTCAGTAGCTGAGCGTCCGTCTGATGAAAGAGATCGGCCAGGCAATTAAGTTTTGGTAACGCGTGTTTTTCGAGAGCCTCGTTGATGGTTGTCGTGACTTTTGACTCGTCGTGCATCAATTGTTCGATGGTTGACAGATGAGCCAGCGTCGTGAAGGGGGGGATCGGCCGACGATTCGGCGGGAGGCAAAAACCGAGGCCGATCGAAACGGTTTTTATTTGGCTCCCTCGGGCGGCAAGCAGAGCGGTTGGGCTGTAATCGGCCAGTAAGATGTCGGGGTGGAC
>JBAXBD010001016.1:0-1963 GCA_037142165.1 Schlesneria sp.
ACTTTTACGATCCGAAGGCTAAAGACAAGGACCGCCGCGACCGCAATCTGATTGTCCGTGACGTTCAAATCATCGGACCGACATCAGTTGATCATTCGGAATACCCGCCATTCCATCGTTCGTTCATGACGGTCATTCCTGGTGACGGGAAATCATTTGTCGATGCCGCACGGGAAAACCTCCGTCCCTTTATCCGGCGAGCGTTTCGCCGACCGGTGATAACGAGCGAGCTGGCAAAATTTGTCGGATTGGCAGAAAGGATTGCCTCTGAAGGGGAATCTTTCACGACTGCGATGCAAGTTGCGGTCACTGGAGTGCTTGTCTCGCCTCATTTCCTGTTTCGCATCGAGACCGACAAGAATCCAGACGATGCCAACGACAAGCATCCGCTGAACGATTACGAGCTGGCGACCAGGTTATCTTACTTTCTGTGGAGTAGTCTTCCTGATGACGAGCTGATGTCACATGCCGAGAAAAATGACCTGCACACCGACGCTGTCATTGAATTACAGGTTCGCCGAATGCTGGCTGATCCGAAGTCGCGTGCTCTGGTCGAAAACTTTGCTGAACAGTGGCTTCAATTACGAATTTTGAACGAGATCACGCCTGACCCTCAGCGATTTCCCGAATTCAGCCCGGAATTACGTGAGGACATGAAGAGAGAGACCAACCGCTTCTTCGAATATGTGATGCGTGAAGATCGATCGATTCTGGAATTTCTTGACGGTGCTTACACATTCGTAAACGATCGACTGGCAAAGCATTACGGTTTTGAGGGAATTAACGGAGCGGAATTTCAGCGGGTCAGTTTGACGGGAAAAAACCGCGCCGGGCTGCTGACGCAAGGGAGCGTTCTGACGTTAACTTCTAATCCAGACAGGACTTCCCCCGTGAAACGAGGCAAGTGGGTGATGGAGGTGCTTCTGAATCAGCCTCCACCGGCACCGCCGCCAAATGTTCCTGAATTGGCAGAAACGGCAAAGGCCCAGCCGAATATGACTCTCAGGCAGCAGATGGAACTGCATCGCGAGAACCCCTCGTGTGCTTCCTGCCATCGAACGATGGACCAGTTGGGGTTCGGAATCGAGAATTTCGACGCGATCGGTCGCTGGCGGGATCGTGATGGAAGCCAGGAGCTGGACACTCGGGGGGAGTTACCAGGCGGAAAATCATTTCGCGGGCCTGTCGAACTGGCGACGGTGTTACGAAGCAAACAATGCGAATTCGGAGAATGTCTGACAGAAAAAATGCTGACTTATGCATTAGGTCGTGGTCTGGAGTTTTACGATCGGTGCGCGACCGCTAAGATATTGGCAGCTCTCAAGGATCACGATTTCAAATTTTCGGTGCTGATTACCGAAATCATCAAAAGTGAACCGTTTCGAATGCGGCGAGGAGAACCCAGCCCTGCGGGCTAGAGAGTAGAATTGAGAAAGTTGAAAGTAGACGGAATGAACGGATGTTGTGCGTGGTTTTTGTGACCTTGTGCTCCCGTCTAATGTGGTCGGTGGAAATTTGGGTATACTCGCCGTTTTGATTTGATGATTTAAACGAGTGATCATGTAGCCTGAATTCAACAGAAGATTAATTACTTTCTAAGAGAGTCGGCTCACCCGACGTGATTGAGACGCAGGCGCGACTTTGTTCCAGGTCCGACTGTAACGGGTTCGAGTGACAAACCGCGGTTCCGATGGGACCGTACCAACGAGCAGCGATTGGGCTGCCTAGACGAAGGATTTGAAGTGACAGATATCAGCGACGATCTGAAAGATGATCAACACACACACGAAGAAGCTCATCAGCATCGTGGCTCGACCCACGATGACATTGACAACGTCGAGGACGAGGATGGCGAGGGGGCCATTGGTGGCGATTTGACTCCGAACGATATCTTCGGGCTCGATCCCCTGGACGTTCTGACGCTGGAAGAATTGGCCGAGTATTTGAAGGTCTCACCAGCCGC
>JBAXBD010001017.1:0-1957 GCA_037142165.1 Schlesneria sp.
TTGTCGATTCCTGATGATCTGGCGAAAAAGTTTTTTCAAAAAGCGGCGAAGATCATCGAAACGCCGTGGATGCTGGCGACGCAATCTGATTTTCTTTATCCAGAAACCTCAGGCAAACGGCCAGCGCATACGAATGTGCTGAACTGGTACCTGCTGAGGATGTTGCAACTCTGTTCGGGGAATGAACAGATTGTAAAAACGTTTTACGAAGTTCTACATTTCATCAAGAAACCAACAGCATTTTTTCACCCACGGGTCTTTTTTCCCGTTATCGGTCGTGGGCTTGGTATGAAGAGTTCTTATAAACCATCGAAGCAACGTCCGAGCGTGACGACGACGTAAGCCAGGAATACGAAGGATCATTTTTGGATTCGGCAACGAAGTGATTGCTCCGCCGTACTAAAAATCTCGTTAACGCCGGGTGGTGATTCGTCAGCTTCTGTGTTCACCCTGAATTTTCTCAGGGAGTGGTCGTCTAACTTCTGGTCAGCACCTTTGCGCGTTATAGTTGTACAAAAGTGGACTGCGCGTAAATATATCGGTTTTTGCCGATTGTCCCTGCCAATCACGGTTTCCGAGTTCTCCAGGCAATCGTTTTCGCGTGAGATTTTGGATCGCGGCCCCAATATGGAACACGAGATCGCTACCCGCTATGCAACGTCGCCATTGAGCGATCTGGACTTGCGCCTCATCTCCGAAGTCAAGGATGCATTTCAAGCTTCCTGGCTGAAAAATCAACGCCCTGAGATTGAATCGTTCCTCGAGAAATTGCCGGCATCGCTCAAGCAGGCCGCTCTTGCTGAGTTAGTGACTCTCGATATTCGATTTCGTCGGGCTGAGGGTGGGTCGTGTTTGTTAACTGATTATACGACGCGATTTCCTGGATATCATGAAACGGTTTCGAAGCTGTTCGACCAGTTACAAGCCGCAGACACACAACCGACTTGTGAAGCCACCGTCATCGAGGCGAGTTCAGAGATGGAAGAGCATGATCCGTTGAACAAAAAGCCTGAGGTTGACAAACGCAAATCAGATGGATCAGACGAGTTGAAGGATGTCCCCGAACAATTCGGTCGTTACCGAATTTTGCGTGAGCTTGGCCGTGGTGGTATGGGAGCGGTGTTCCTGGCCCTGGACGGAGATCTTGATCGGAATGTTGCTCTCAAGATCCCATTCTTTCGAGAAGATGACGAGAAAGAAGCCGTCCAGCGATTCTATCGCGAGGCGAAAGCCATGGCGGTTGTCCAGCATGCGAACCTGTGTCCTGTCTATGACGTTGGCCGGTTTGGAGACTGGCACTTCCTGACAATGGCTTTCATTGATGGTCAGCCACTTTCGCATCTGTTGAAAGACTCGAATTTCCTCTCAGTGACCCAGGCCGCGACGCTGATGAAGACTGTTGCGGTGGCGGTGCAGAAAGCTCACGAAGCAGGGATCGTGCATCGCGACCTGAAGCCTGCCAATATCATGCTGAATAAAGATGGTGACCCGATCATCATGGATTTTGGATTGGCTCGTCGAAAGTCATCCGGGGAAGCTGACTTGACTCAAACAGGAGCCGTCTTTGGAAGTCCAGCCTACATGGCTCCCGAGCAGGTCGAGGCCAGGCACGACGAAATTGGTCCGGCTACTGACGTTTACGCATTGGGTGTCATTCTTTATCAGATGGTCACCGGCCATCGGCCATTTCAAGGTTCAGTGGCGTCGATTTTTGGACAAATCGTCTCAAAAGTGCCGGACCCCCCTTCAAAATTGCGTCAAGGCTTGCCGCCCGAGCTCGATTCAATCTGTTTGAAAGCACTCGCAAAATCCCCTTTGCAAAGGCATGCCTCAGCGGCAAAGTTTGCTGAGGAATTGTCGTATCTGGTGAATCCAGCCGGCAATGACGTGAAGACAATTTCTTACCATTCTCGTCCCGAGGACGACTCCGCCGCCGGGGCAGAAGCCGAGAGTACCT
>JBAXBD010001018.1:0-1943 GCA_037142165.1 Schlesneria sp.
GGGCGGCGGCTTGTGCATCGGTCGCACCGATAATCTGTCCTGGTTTGATACCACCCCCGGCAAATAAAATCGATTGGGCCATCGACCAATGATCTCGCCCCGCCTGAGCGTTAACGCGCGGCGTACGGCCCATTTCACCCATCATTACGACCAATGTCGTGCCCAACAGGCCACGTTCCTCCAGATCGGTAATCAATGCGGCAAACGCTCGATCCGCAGGTGGAATCAAATCATTCGCCAGGCTGGGGAAGCAATTGAAATGAACATCCCAGCCGGGTGCATCAATTCCGACGAAACGACAGCCTGCTTCGACCATCCGGCGTCCGAGCAGCGCACACTGGCCGATCTGAGTCATCCCATAGTTTTCGCTGATTTTCACTGGTTCTTGCCTGATTCGAAACGCTTCGCGAGCTTCGGGTGAATTGATCAGGTTGTAAGCCTTGTTGTAATACGACGACATCGCTGCCGCTCGACCGTTGCGACGATGTCCTTTTTCCAGACCGGCGAGCAGCCGCTGACGCAACTCCAATCGATTTTCGGAAAGGCCTTCGATCCTGCCGAGATCTTTGACTTCAAAATCCGGCTCACTCGGATCGGCTTCGATGACAAACGGCGAGAATTCCGCGCCTAAAAAACCGGAACCACCGGCTGACATGGGATGAGGCATGTTGATGTAAGCGGGGACTTTTCCGTTGGAACCAAGCTCTTTACTGACAAAGGAACCGAGTGATGGAAAGACGGTATTTGTCGGAATCGGGTGTTCGCCATCGGGAAATGTCGGCTTGTGACCCGTCATGACGTAGTAATATCCCGTGCTATGACCGTTGTCAGAATGAGAATGACTGCGAACAACCGTGAATTTGTCGGTGATCTGAGCTGACTTCTTGCAATGTTCCGAGAAAAAGACTCCGGGGGTTTTTGTAGGGATTGTCTGAAAAGCGCCTCGAATTTCCGCAGGAGCATCAGGCTTGGGGTCCCACATGTCCTGCTGCGGCGGCCCACCTTCGAGAAAGATGAAAATACACGACGTGGCTTTCGCTTTTCGAGTCCCTTGGTGCGCATCATCAGCCCGCAAAAGATGCGGCAGCGTCAGCCCCCCGAACAAACCGGTTGATCCGAACCGAAGCAGTTGCCGCCGCGAAACTCCATCGCAAAACAGCCTGTTGGGAGACCCAATGGGAATATTGAACATTGTGTCATTCTCTCAAGCGTATCGAGCAATCCAATCACGAGAAGAATCTGAACCACGAAATACACAAACACACAGTCAAGACGAGCCGGGGTGCATAAGCCTATTCGTTATTGAATAAAAACTCTTTGGTATTCAGGACCGACCAGAAAATATCTTCGACGATGGTGCGCCGCTCGCCTCCCGCGTTTTTTAATTCCGACACCAGTAACGCACGTTCTTCATCGGTGGGAAAGCGAGACAAGGTGCCCAGAAACAATTCTTCGATGATTTCATCGTTGGTCATGCTTGAATCGGCCCACTGACGTGCCCGGCCGCGCCGATTGGCAATCTTCTCGTGAATTTCTGGCGAATTCAGCAGATGAAGCGCCTGGGAAATACTCGGTTCGTTACTTCGCTCGCATTCGCAGACACTCGCCCTGACCGGTCGACCAAAGATGCGGAAAAAGTATGAGGGCATCCGGTTGTCCCAGACCTGAATCGCTCGGACCCCCTCTGGCCAACCGTTAAACTTCTCGGGGACGTTGGTGATCTGGCAAAGAGCATCAAGCAGAACTTCTGCTGGCATCGCTTTTGGCAACGCATGCGAGAAGTGCTGGACGTCATCCAGGTTCCCCCCATTCGTGACAGAACTCAGCTGGTACGTTTCGGACGTCAGCAACGTTTTTGTAAAAGCCTTCAGGTCGTAGCGAACCTCCTTCATGTGAGCAACCAGTGCGTCCATAAGCGGTTCGTTCGTGGCGGGATTTGTGGC
>JBAXBD010001019.1:0-1936 GCA_037142165.1 Schlesneria sp.
GTTCTCACTGCCGCTGGTTTTACAGAAGGAAACGAAGGGATTGGAACAGGAGGGAACGGAGGGAACAGAGACAAGGCAAGGCGGGGCAATCTCAGATCGGAAATCTCAAATTTCAAATGGGAACACCGGCTTGGCTGCGCCTGATCATGAAAAAAACATTAAGCCAACGCCATTCCCCACTCCGGATGAATTTCGTGCTCAATTGAAGCCGTTTTTGAAACGCTTGCACGCAGCAAAAGAGGAAGTCTGGAAATTGGAAACAATCTATTTTCAAGACCGATCGAACGCTGCGGAATTGCAAACAGCGATCGACGAATTCACCAGGGCGAAAGACGAGGTGCGGGGGCAATGGACATTGATCAAGCCCTACCTTGACCGGTGTATCTCAGACAACGAAATCAGCATCGCCGTCCACGATGCTCTTTCGATGCAACAGGGTGAGTTAATCAAAAAGTTATCGACCGGAAAATCGACTGAAGCCGAAGTCAAAGAGGTCAAAGAGGTCTCTGAATCCATGCTACGAGCAAAAGAATCTGCGAGATCCACTGAAACATACATTAAAAACTGTTTGAAACTGATCGAAGACGATCATCTGAAGTTCATCGATGAAAGCTCGGACAAGCCGATTGGTGACCATCCGTTAGCAAATTTTCCCGAGGTTTCGTTTCCCGCCGATGCGGCCATGATCTGGATTGAAACGGCGACGGGACTGAAACTTCAGTTTGTCCGTTGCGACGATCTCAAACTGCCGTTCAAAGCAGCGCTGCGAGTTCGCGAGTCAAAGGGGCAATACAATACCGGTGACTTAATCGTTGTGTTGAATAACCGCTTATTTGAATCTCTGGATCAGATCGTCACGCTGCTGATTCCCACGAGGGACTCGAACGACAGTCTCGTCTTGAAAGGTGGCCTGGCGGGAACAAAAATGGATGTCGGCTTCTTACATCGATTGAACTACCAGAACCTGCAGCCAGCAACGATCGAACAAGCGGGGGTCTTCTTTGAATTGCGCATCAAAGGACCTGAGCAAAAAGAAGTCTTGATCGAATATCTGAACGGAACCTGCGTCTCACCTGATGGTCTGGTTGTTGTTCCCGTCTCGTCGAAATCGCTCGTCGACGGTGAACCGATCAGTGTGTTCGGAAACGCCTTTAAGAAAGCGACGGCTCGAGTCGTCTCCTCCGACGACGAGCGAGGCCTGACATTGCTGAAGCTCGAACTCGCTCAACGAAATCTCGTTCCGTGGCTGAAGTGCCGAACAGGGCAACCCGCGATGGGCCAGCGTCTGACAGGCCTGGAGATTTTTTTCGAATCAACCGACTCGGGGCTATCAACCATGAATTGTTCCGCGACCGTGATGGAACTTGATCAGAAGTACGCCAAACTGCGTGTCGGAAATGATGGATTTGTGATCTCCGCACAGCCCGCTTTCTCGGCACGGATCGGATCACCGCTCACCGCGATCGACGGTGAGTTGCAAGGGATCGTTGTCGATAGTGAGGACGAGGAATCCACTCTGAGCCCGGCGGAGCCGCAACGGAAAAGAGTCACTGCCATCCCGGCCGTGCACATCCAGAAACTGATCGACGAGTATCGGACACAGGACAGCAAGCCGTGAGTCTCCTTCATCCAGGAAGAATACTTACGCTGCTTTTTTAGTCTGACTTTCGCCGCCAGGCGAGCTAGGGCAAAGGTCCTTTAACCACCGTTTCGGGGGCCGGTGGGACTTCGTCTTGGCTGTTTTTCTGGCGAAACAATCGGGCAAGGTTTTCCGCTTTCGGAGGCTGTCTTTCATGGGACTTATGGGACAGATAGGACCTATGGGACAAAGATGGGACGATCGTTCTCATCCAGTCCCATAAGTCCCATAGCGTCCCATTTGTCCCATTCTTTTCTTTTCCGTTGCAGGCGTCAGCCGGAGGGGGTCGGGTGTTCA
>JBAXBD010001020.1:0-1936 GCA_037142165.1 Schlesneria sp.
TCCATACCCCGACGGTTGGGCAACGCGACTGAGACAAACGCTGCCGTTGGTCGCCCGGCCATCGCGGCAATATCACTCAGATTCACTGCCAGCGCTTTTCGACCGGCAAGTTGCGGTGTTGCCGGGGGAAAGGTGAAGTGGACCCCTTCCATCAACATATCAATGGCGACGAGTGTCTCGCGGTCTGCCGATGGTTTGAGGCACGCGGCATCGTCTCCGATCCCCAGGGTGACCGGAGCTCGATCTCGGACTTGACCTCGAATCCAGTCAATGAATTGAAATTCCGGACGACTCATTTTTTGTTCCCATCACGTCGAGTTTGCTCGTTTGGTAGCCTGTATTCAAGTCCCCACGTCTGATCCTCATCGGAAAACTCAAACGCAACCGATGGAAAATCGCGATTCTCGTCGAGAGATTTGGCACGGAAATCCTGGAAGAATGGCTCTCACCCTTGCGAATCGCATCCAGATGGTTTTTCATCTGTAAATAGAATATCTGCTTTTTCGAGTACAGGAGTCTGGGGCGTGCCCACTTACGATTACAAATGCGATGCGTGCGAACATGTCTGGGAAGAGTTTCAGTCAATCAAGGCCGAACCGACAAAGAAGTGCCCGAGTTGTGGCAAGTCCAAAGCGCGGCGTCAAATCGGTGGAGGTGCAGGGCTGATTTTCAAAGGGACTGGTTTTTATCTGACCGACTACCGCAGCGATTCGTACAAGAAAGCTGCCGAAGCGGACAAGAAGGCTTCCGGTGGAGGAGATTCCGCACCCAAGTCCGATTCAAGCTCGTCGACGAAAAGTGAACCAAGCAAGCCCAGCAAAGACTGAGTCGTGGTTTGTCATAGTTGAAGGACCGGGTTGTGTGCCACTGCATCGGAGTCTTCGAAGACGCAGTCTTTTCACGATCTTTTCAGTCTTCGAAGCGTACTGGCAAACCGAAGGCAATCCAATGGCACCCGATTTGTTCTCCGTAACAATGTATTCGACAGCTTCCCCACGATCCCCATCGATCAAAACAAAAGTACAACGCGCAAGCGATAACCCTATTCTGAACCCATTAATCGACGCGCGTAAAATCACCCTATTCTGAACCCACTAAACCAACGCGCGTAAAATTAACCTATTCTGAACCCATTAACCGACGCGCGTGAAATTAACCTATTCTAAACCCGTGATGCGACGCGAATGATAAGATTGCCGGAATGTCCGATTTGTGGGAAGAGTGTTCCGCCGGCGACGGATGACAGCGCGGGCTACGCTCCTTTTTGCAGTCGCCGTTGCAAAGAGGTTGATCTGATTCGGTGGTGTGAAGGTCGGTATGCGATCGTCGAGTCGGTCGACCCGAACCGGTTGGTGGAAACGTCGAATGAGGTCGTAGAGTCTGAGTTTGATGATTCCTTTGATCAAGGAATGCAAGGTGAATATGAAGATCGCGACGATTGATGATGTGCTTGATGCCGAAGCGGTCATTCGCGAACACGTTTCGCCGGCACCTCTGATTCGATCTTACGCGCTGGAGAAATTGCTTGGTTTACCGGACACACGGCGAGTCTGGATCAAGGATTATGGGTGGACACCGGTCGGTTCATTCAAGCTGCTTGGTGCGTTGAACTGGATGGCGAAAAATCTCGAACGGATTGGTGAGCGTCCGGTTGCCGCTCATTCGTCAGGGAATTTCGCATCAGGGCTTTCGTTTGCGGGAATGCGTTTTCAAAAGCGAGTTCGTGTGGTCATGCCCGAGACGGCGCCGAAGGTCAAATTCCAGTTGACCCGGTCGTTCGGAGCGGAAGTGATGACGTACGATATTTCTCGTGACCACGAAACAGGCGAACGCGATAAATTGACCCGAAAGCTTGCGGACGAGCATCAGGCGGTTCAGGCCTCTCCTTATGACGATCGGGATGTGATTGCAGGCAATGGCGTAGGAGGACTGGAAA
>JBAXBD010001021.1:0-1934 GCA_037142165.1 Schlesneria sp.
CGCGTGATCCCCACCACCGTCACCATGTGCCCTGGCACCATCCGCAGTGAGGCCCGTCAGAATCGTAATGTCGTCTCGTACAGGAGCCAGCGGTTCGAGAATCGGTGTGAGCTCAAATGCACTCCCTTCCGTCGCAGGAGTCCAGTCAGCCATGTTTTTGCCGTTTGGAACGTAAAGGAACGCCATCCGGTTAGGGGCAGTCTTCGTTGGCGAGGCCTCTTCTGCCCATGACGCCATCGGCCCCATCGCTTCGAGCCAGGGCAAAGCGATCGCGGTACTGAGGCCTTTCAGGACCAACCGTCGGGAAATGGGATCTCGGTTCATCGTATGTTCCTTACGTCGTGGTTTTGAGGTCGTTGCGGACGATTGGGTCGTCGTCTTCTCTGATATTGTCACTGAGTGATTCGGTCACATGGAGTTTTGCTGAGTATTATTCGCTTCCGCGTCGCAGACGGAATGGGTCGCTTTTTACGATTTCGACTGCGAGCGTTGAGAATTTGTAGTCGTTTTTCTCAAGCTCTTCCTGGATTTTCTTAATTGAGCGTCGGTCGTAATGCTCCAAACCCCGGCCTAATCCGTAGGTCATCAGTTTTTCGGCCAGGTTACGCCCGACTTTGGCATGCTGTTCCTTCAGGATCGACTTTAACTCGACCGGGCCTTGAAATGTCTTGCCGCCAGGTAAAACTCCCCCTGTTTCAATCGGAAACTCGCCATCTTTTTGACGGAATCCGCCGATTGCATTGTAGTTTTCAAAAGCAAAACCCAAAGGATCCATTTTGGCATGGCAATTGGCACACGCGGGGTTCGCTCGATGTTGCTCCATCCGTTGTCTGAGCGAACCTGTCAACTGGGCTTTGTCTCCTTCTGCCAGTTCAGGAACGTTCGGCGGTGGTGGAGGAGGGGGTGAACCGAGGATTTGCTCGAGAATCCAGCGGCCTCGTTTGACGGGAGATGTTCGGGTGGGATTCGAAGTGACGGTAAGGATACTCGCTTGAGTCAGCAGTCCACCACGAAGTTTGTCGGGGAGTGTGATTCGTTCGAATTCACGACCCTGATCACCACGCCGTCGTCCTCGTCGTTCTCCTTCTGGCGGCTTCGACATGGCAGATTCCAGCCCGTAATGCTGGGCCAGAGGTCGGTTTACGAACGTAAAATCGGCGTCAATAAGATCGTTGATACTGCGATCTTCGCGAATGATTGCCTGAAAGAAGAGTTCCGTTTCCTTCAGCATGGCTGATCTTAGTCCGTCATTGAATGAAGGAAAGAGTTTGGGGTCAGGAGTAACGGCTTTGAGTCGTCGAAGCTGAAGCCACTGCATGGCGAAGTTATCGACCAGCGAGTTGGATTTTGGATCGGCCAGCATTCGACGGACCTGGGCATCAATATTCGGCGTCAATTCACCCTTGGCAGCCAAGGCGAACAGTTCGTCGTCGGGCATTGAGCTCCAAAGAAAGTATGACATCCGTGACGCGAGTTGATATTCGTCCAGAGCACTCGTTTCAGGACTTTCAGGTCGATCGTCGAGTTCCAGGCGGAACAAAAACTTAGGCGAAACGAGCACCGCCTGCATCGCTCGCTGTATCGCCGCTTCCCAGATCAGGCCTTCATCCAATGCATTTGTTACGAGCACGACCAACCGCTCGACTTCCGCTGGTGTTGCTGGTCTGCGATAGGCACGACTGACAAACCGAGTCAAGATTTCGCGTGCCTGATCTGGTTTTAACTTATCCGTCTGACAGGCCAATAGGCGCTTATGGGAGAGAGGGACCATGTCACTGGGTCCTTCCAGTTCAAACCATTCAACGAACAGTGCTCGTTTGGCTTCTTCTGGCTTTTCAACGGCAGTGTCGGTGAATTCATTGAGGAAAGTAACGGAAATGCGGTGTTCGCCGGAACCGATTTGTACCGGGCTAGCTTCGTAGACGTGTTTGTCT
>JBAXBD010001022.1:0-1928 GCA_037142165.1 Schlesneria sp.
ATGGCTACTTAGGTCTAAGGCAAAGCCTCTCTGGAGTCTTCGGGTCTGAAACCTGACTCAATGAGTCAGTTTTCAGGATTTCCGATAAAGTAGCCTTCTCGCTCCGCGAGAAGAAAGCCGAATTGCCATTGACCCATGTGATTCATCGGGGCTCTCAAGTGTCAGTCGGAGGTTTGGTTCAATTCGGCTATCCTCTCGCGGAGCGAGAGGGCTACTTCGGCTTGAGGCGAAGCATTTCTGGAGTCTCCGAAGACGTAGCGTCTTCTCTTTTTTCTGAGGCAATCGAAGAGCACTGCATCACCGAAGACGGTCATCCAGTGGCACGAATAAGAGGACGAAGAATCGCCAAACACGATCCATCTTGCTCAAACTTTGAAAATCCCCATAATCCCCAAACGTTGGGTAGTTGTGGTTCGATGGTAAAACTCGCTGGTTTGTGGAAAAACTGATCGATATACTGAAAATGACGAATACTTTTCGCTGTGGAAGTCTGTGATTTATTGCTGGCTTAAAGTAAAATCAGGCGTCAGTTAAGGTTTATCAAGCAGTGTTTTAGGGATCTCGGCAGAGTCGAGGATGTCAGGCGATTCGCCGGTCGAGGATGCGATCCATGTACGATAGCGGTGTTTCAAGAGCAACAAATAGTCAAGGGAACGGTTCGGATGCGTCCCTTGGCGTTGTTCCGCATCGATCGATCGAATCGAAATCGAATTGGACGCGCCGCACCCGGTCGCTGATGGGGGTGCAGGTCGCATCGACGGGATCTTACGTCCCTGACAATATCGTGACAAACGCCGATTTGCAGGCCCGTTTCGGTTACGATCCTGCCTGGATCGAGCAGCGAACTGGAATTCTCTCACGTCGATACGCAGCCCCCGAACAGGCGACCAGCGATCTGTGTATCGAGGCCGCAAAGCGAGCGATCCGCAATGGTCGTATTGATGTTCGCGATATCGATCTTGTCGTTGTCGGCACTTTCACCCCTGATTACCAGTGTCCAACGACAGCCAATCTGGTCCAGGAAGCATTAGGAATCGATGCCCCGGCGATGGACTTACACGCGGCGTGCTCGGGTTTTGTTTACGCACTCGTGACGGCCGCTCAATATGTCGCCACAGGAAACAGCCGTACGGCTCTGGTGATCGGCGGTGACTGTAACAGTCGCATCGTTAATCCACTCGACCAAAAAGTCGCACCATTATTCGGTGACGGTGCCGGTGCAGTAATCCTGACTCGCGGAGACGCTCATCAGGGTTTGATCTGCTATCAGCTTGGGTCCGACGGTGGGGGCGGCTGCATGCTGGATCGGCAGGCAGGGGGTACCAAGAATCCGGTGACGCACGAAGACCTGGATGCAGGGCGACAATTCCTGCAAATGGATGGCCGGAACGTTTTCAAATGGGCCGTTCGCGCCGTTACTGACAGTATCGAAACAGTGATGCGAAAGACCGGTTTGTCGTCTCATGACGTTGCACTTTATGTGCTACACCAGGCGAACATCCGCATCATTAACAATGTCGCCGAACAGTTGGCGATCCCGGTCGACAAGATGTTTAATAACTTGCAGAGCTATGGCAATACGTCAGGCGGTTCCATTCCGATCGCCCTGGACGAAGCTCTTCAAGCAGGCCGCCTCAATCGCGGTGATACGCTGCTCATGAGCGGTTTCGGCGCCGGCCTGACCTGGGGCACATGTCTTTTCCGCTGGTAATTTCTGGTCGCGCGGTTCCTATGCCCATTCTCGTGGTTTAACCGCTCTTCGTACAGAAGCGGGAACGGGGCAGCAAGATTGTTTTCAGCCGAAGCGTCATCTCTCGTTGGCGAATTGTAAAAAAGTGGGGCAGAGCAACATTCGAAGTGTTGAACGTAGATCTGCGTGCGCCGATGGCTGCGGGTTAAAACCAGGAATCGGTTCTCACCGCTTGACC
>JBAXBD010001023.1:0-1926 GCA_037142165.1 Schlesneria sp.
TGGCTCGTGCGCTCGGAGATGTGTACAAGAGACAGTTCCGCTGCCGTCCAGCGCCAAGATCGATGCGCGAATTCGGAGACGATTTTCCTTCCGTTTTACGCCCGGACAAAATCAGGCCGTTTCCGAAATCGTTGAGGATCTTGGTCAAGACCAGGCGATGCATCGTTTGTTGCAGGCGGATGTCGGCGCTGGAAAGACGGCCGTGGCGGTCTACGCCATGTTGGTGGCGATCGCTGCGGGAACCCAGGCTGTCATTATGGCACCGACAGAAGTGCTCGCACTTCAGCACTGGAACACTGTCGACACTCTGCTCGCTGATAGTCGCGTTGAACGGCGACTGTTGACGGGTGCGCTCACCGCAGTCCAGCGGCGCACAACGTTGGACGAGATCGCTTCTGGCAAGGCTCAGTTGATCATCGGAACACAAGCCATCATTCAAGCGGACGTCCGTTTTCATAAGCTTGGGCTGGCGATTGTTGACGAACAGCACAAATTTGGAGTCATGCAGCGAGCAAAATTTCATTCCAACGAAATTTCTCCCCATGTGCTGGTGATGACAGCAACTCCAATTCCTCGCAGCCTTTGTTTAACTCAATTTGGCGATCTTGATCTCACGTTAATCTCAGATCTTCCACCCGGTCGACAAAAAGTTGTCACCAGCCGAATCTTTGGGAGAAATTCTGCTGCCAAGGCATGGGAATTCGTCAAACAGAAGCTACGTGACGGGCGTCAAGCTTACGTCGTTTGTCCACGCGTCGACGAGGACGCTTCACTGCCCGCTGGTGTCGATGCGACTGGAAGTGCCGAGGCGGTTTACAGAAACCTTTCAGAAGGTGATTTAAAGGAATTTCGCGTCGGTCTGGTGCATGGTCAGTTGGATCGCGATATCCGTACCCGGACGATGGATTCATTTCGCAATGGAGAACTTGATGTTCTCGTCGCAACGACCGTGATCGAAGTTGGTGTCGATGTCCCCAATGCAACATTGATGGTCATCCATCAGGCAGAACGATTCGGCTTGTCGCAGCTCCATCAACTACGGGGCCGGATTGGTCGCGGGAAGTTCCAGGGGTACTGTTTTCTGTTCTCGGAGTCTGATACTCCGGAAGCGGTGAAACGACTTGCGGCCATGGAATCGACTTCTAACGGCTTTCAGATCGCAGAAGTGGATTTTCAACTGCGTGGACCCGGCGACGTTTTGGGGACTCGACAGAGTGGATCACTGCCGCTTCGCGTAGCCGACCTCACTCGAGACAACGAATTATTAATCGAAACAAGGATCGCCGCTTTTAATCTGATCGAAACGGGCGAATTCGATGGACCCGATTTTGCACCACTCAAAAACCTTGTCCTTGATCGGTTCCAGAAATTGATGGATTTGCCGCAGAGCGGATGAACTTTTGCGTCCGATTGGTGTCGGCATAAGAGAAGAGTCTCTTTCGAAAGATTCTCAACGAAAGCCAGGCGGTTACAGTAAATTTCACAGAGAGTCTTTCTGGCATTCGTCTTACCGCAAACTGCGGAATTCGGTATTTGCCCGACACGCCGTCTGTGTTAGAAAATGCTTCCCCGCCTTTCTCCTGTCTTTTCGAACGGATCTGCGATGCAGCAGCTTTCGCAGGCCATCAAATTTCAATCGGATAAAACTATCGTGTGGTCACTGACGAGCGCGAAGCGAGCGATCATTGTCGCCGGCTGTCTCGCTGCAGCTTATACGCAACTCACAACGTCGCCCGCGACGATCGAATACATTCGGTCGATGGGCGCGAACGAGTTTCATATCGGGATTCTCGGCGCACTGCCGACACTGATGTTGTTTATGCAATTCGTTGCCGCCGTTGCGGTTAATCATTTGCAATATCGTCGTCATCTGTGGTTCTGGGCGGCATTGACTCACCGTTTGCTTTTGCTGCCAACAGCACTTGG
>JBAXBD010001024.1:0-1924 GCA_037142165.1 Schlesneria sp.
ACACGGGGAGCCGGTGTATCGCTCATACCCGGGCCGCTGCGGGAATGAAATTTGCCGACCGCAGACACCCGCAAGATGGCCGCTGGACATTCCGCAACAGGAATGGCCGCGTCACAAATCTGCGGTTGAGCTCCATTCCTTCAATGCACGGCGAGAGCTTCGCCATGCGGTTGCTGGAACGAGACTCACCGCTGACTGATATCGAATCTCTGGGCCTCGTCGGACCACAAACCGAAATTATGCGTTCACTGTTGGGGAACTCCAGTGGACTCGTCATTGTCTCCGGCCCGACAGGTTCCGGAAAGACAACGACCATGTATGCCTGCATGCACCACCTTAACGACGGGCGGCGTAAGATTCACACGATTGAAGACCCGATCGAGTACGGCGTCAGGGGACTTCGGCAGTCAGAAGCGGACGAAGTCAATGGGCCAAAGTTTAGCGAACTGTTGCGTGGAGTGGTTCGTCAAAGTCCGGATGTGATCATGGTCGGTGAGATTCGCGATTCCATAACAGCCGAGACCGCAGTTCTCGCCGCCAACAGCGGCCAACTCGTCTTCGTCACACTCCATGCGTCGATCGCAGCATCCGCCATCCACAGCATGCTGTCGCTGAACGTGCCGCCGTACTTCCTCTGTACGTCTTTACTTGCTGTCATCAGCCAGCGACTGGTGCGAACACTCCATCCCGAGAAAAAGATCCGTCTGAACTTAACACACGCGCCCCGCACGTTTGATGAAGTCCGCCCCTATCTGCACGGTGATGAGGGGAATTACATCTATGCCGCCAATGCCAGCCAGGGAGACGAAGGTTTCGTCGGTCGGACGGGTTTATTCGAAGTGATGCCGATGTCCCCGGCGATTCGCACAATGGTCAGCCAGATCGCACCAGCAAACGTGATACATCAACGGGCACTGGACGAAGGGATGATCGACTTCCGTCGGGCTGCGTTGCTGAAGGTCGCACAGGGTGTTACCAGCTTTGAAGAATTACAACGCGTACTTCCGTCCGCAGAGTTCTGGGGCGAAATCATGGAAGCCATCTGATGATCGGTGTTGACTCGGAAGAAGTTTCACTCGTGTCACCGTTCACCGAGCTGATTACGATTTGTCGGTCAGATTCAAGCGACACATCGTTGTCCCCAATCGTAAGAACAAAGACCGCTCAGCCATGGCCGGATGAGACCAGCAATCCGTACCGTCTTCGGACGACGAGAGTCGTTCGACGCAGTTGGCCAACTTCCCTGTTTTATTGCGTTCCTGCAGGGCAGTTGAAGTTGGCCAACTTGGCCAACTTCAACTGCCTTCGCCTCATCTTCGGAACCCAAAACGACCGGGCGGCGTCGAGTCTTCGCGGACTACTAAATCCTCAATCAAAACTCTCGTCGTAATTCGCGCAAACAGTTGGCAAAGTTGGCCAACTTCCCTGTTTTATTGCGTTCCTGCAGGGTTTGAAGTTGGCCAACTTGGCCAACTTCAACGGCCATCGCCTCATCTTCGGGGCCCGAAACGACCGGGTGACGTCGAGCCTTCGAGGCCCACCAGAGCAATTTAGAACATTGCAAGTGCAAAGACTTTTGAACAGAAGTTAACGAAGAAAACGAAGGAATTCAGAAATATGAATTCGCACCGATCTGCTTGGACGGCACTGACGACACCCCACCTTTATTCAATTTTCTTCACTTCGTTACCTTCCTTACCTTCTGTTCAAAATTCTTCTCTTCAGTTCTGCCATAATTTGGCTGGCGAGAAATTTGGCGTCATAGTTCGATCGAGTTTGACCGACTTCGATCATTCCTCATAATTCATAGGGTTTTCGCGATTGTTATCCCGTTTTTTGCGGTGTTCGAGTTCGATCGAGTTTGACGCAGTTCGCCCGACTTCGATTACTTCGTGATTTCGAACTTTCGTGTTTTCGTGATTGG
>JBAXBD010001025.1:0-1923 GCA_037142165.1 Schlesneria sp.
CGATAGGGATTTGGGCAGGGCTAAATTCAGCGTCGTTCGGGGAGTCCAGTTCTGGAGGTTCTGCAACCAATCGGGGGGGCAAAACGTCGAAGTCCATGACGGCGAAGGGGCTCGATTCGTTATTAAAATCGAAGATGGAATCCCATTGGAAAAAGGGATTGGCGTCGGTCACGTCTGAATCCTTAGGCGAAGACGAGATCGTTGAATCGCTTGTTCGATTCGTGAATCGAGAAACCGCAGCCGAAAACTTGACGCCGCCGCTTGTCCGAGCAATGTCTCTATTGGCTGAGGCTAAGCATCCGCAGGCTTCAGATTCATTAGCCAAAATCCTTGGATCGGGAGACTTCCGTCTGGTGATGGCGGCAGCCGACATCGCCTCGGCGACCAAAGATCGGGGATTTTTGGAACCCTTGATGAAACTGACGAAGCGCCGTGAGTATGCGCAGCGATATGGGTTCAGGCGCTGCGTTTTGGATGCGGTAGCAAAATATCCTGATAAGACGGCGGTCGACTTTCTGGTCGATCAACTCGAACAATCTGACGGTCAGCTCAAATACGAGACCGTGCTCAACCTTCAGCAAATGACTGGTCAGGAATTCGGTGGAATTGCCCCGGACTGGCGTAGCTGGTGGCAGAAGAATCGCGATGATTTCGTGTTTTCCTCGCGAGTGCAGACAACGCAGTCGGTCGCTCTTAAGGTTGCCCCCAAGCCGATTCCGTGGGACGAGCCGCGCCCCAGTTTTTACGGGATGACGATCTATGCGAAACGAGTCGTGTTCGTGATCGACCGCTCAGGGAGTATGAACTCTTCGGTGAAATATGAAACTCGGCTGGAACGGGCTCAGAAAGAACTTCAAAAAGCGATCAAGGATCTGACGGAATCAGACTACTTCAATATCGTCGCGTTCGACGATCGAATGGAGGTGTTCCAAACGAAACTCGTCCAGGCGACGGACGCTAATAAGCTTGACGGAATTCGGTTCGGATACGGCCTGCAGCCGCGAGGGGACACTGCTTGTTACGAGCCGCTGAAGATGGGGTTGGATGCAAGTAACGATCTTGAATTGATGTTGTTTCTGTCTGATGGTGAACCCAATGCAGGGGCGTTGGTTGATCCCCAGGCGATCGTCGTCGCGATTGCCAATCATAACCTGACCCAACGAACGACGATTAACGCATTGGGAATCGACGCCCGTAACGTCCACGAGGCCTTCTTGAAGAACCTCGCGGAAAAGAATTATGGCAAACTGCTTTTACTTCGATGATTGACCGGGTGAACGGTGGACGCGAAATGAATCGAAAAATTTGCCGCAACCTGATTTGCGTGAGCGTGATTGTTTGTCTGTTGATATCGGCAGTCGGTGCAAAAAAGCCGAAGCCGGCATCTTCGGCAACGGATGCTGTGGAGCGGTTACTGGAAAAAGAGTCACAATCTGCGACGGCGTCGCTCGATCGACGTGACGCGTTGAAGCCGGAATCGCGACCGGTCAGCGACCGGGATTCGATCTGGTGGCAAGCGGGTTTCATTCGTTCAGGAAGTCAGCATCTGCCATATGAAAAGAGCATTGCGGAGGGTGAGCAGGCCGCAAACATTGAAGAGTACCGCAAACAGCGTGCAGCGATTACGGATGAGCCCCATGGTCAATGGAAATTAGCAAACTGGTGTCGCAAGAACGGGATGCTCGATCAAGAACGAGTCCATTTGTTGCGGGTGCTTATCGAGCGTGATCCCTCGGTCAAAACAGATGCCGTTTACGAACGACTGGGTTGTCGAAAAGTTGGCGAAGGATGGGTTTCGCCGCAAGAACGACTCGAAGCAGCCAGAGTTCAGTCGGAAGTTGAAACGTCTTTCAAACGCTGGGAATCAAAACTCGCGACTATTATTCAACAGTTGGAAGGATCGCCCAAACAACGGAAGTTGGC
>JBAXBD010001026.1:0-1921 GCA_037142165.1 Schlesneria sp.
TCTTTGCCTTTAAGATTGGGTTGCGGGCGAAGACCGCGCTGGGTCCTTCGTGGTTCAATTTCTTCTCATGATTGGGTTGCGGGCGAAGCCCGCGCTGTGTCCTTCGTGGTGACGCTCTTCAAATCTCCGTTGCCGAACTTTTTCATTCAGCAATTCCGAAGTTTGAATTCGATCTGAAGTCGAATCATTTTTCGCTGGCCCGCTGATGTGGGGCGTTATACAGTTTATCCAATCGCTTATCTCAGCGTCGGAGTTCGAAAATGGATGACGGTCAGCACGAAATCACTGAAAACGACGCAAAAGCCCAGACGATCGACTATGGAGTCAAGAAGCGGCGAATCATTCTGATGCTTCTTGCTTACTCGGCGATTCTTGGGATCACCGCAGTCATTTTTCCGGATAAAGACCCTCCGACGGATTTTGTCTTTTTCCTGCCCCTGCTGATCCTGGGCGTTTCGTGGTGTTTCACAGATGCGGCTGAACGCAATTACCGGATGGGACGACTGATGTCACTTCTGTTGATACTGTTCCTCGCCCTTGGACTTCCAATCTACCTTTTGCGGACACGTGGCTTCGGTGCGTTTAAGACGCTTGCGGCGACACTCTTGCTCGTTGGCGGCATGCTCACATGTATGGTCGTAGCGGTAATTGCAACTGTGTACGCTGGTAATGCCGCAGGCCTGCTGAACCTTGCGCGCTGAAGGAATGTTACAGGCGTCCGCAGGGAAGTCTTTTGATCTGGAAACGTCTTGATGTCAAAGCACCGAATTTATACGACGAGTGTCGCCAGCGTTTATCCCCACTATCTCACGAAGGCCGAGAAAAAAGGGCGTACCAAAGCAGAAGTCGATGAAATCATCTGCTGGCTCACAGGCTACACGCAAAAAGAGTTTGAAGGAGAATTAAATCATCAAACCGACTTCGAAACATTTTTTGCGAAAGCCCCGAAGCTGAACCCTTCTCGAACATTAGTCAAGGGCGTGATTTGTGGCGTCCGAATCGAAGAAATCGAAGAACCGACAATGCGCGAGATTCGCTATCTTGATAAATTGATCGACGAACTGGCGAAGGGAAAGACAATGGACAAGATCCTGCGGAAACCAGCGGAAGCGTGACGACGACATACAAAATCTCTCGTCGCGGTCGGTTGATTGCAGTCGTTCGTCAGCAGGAGAAGTTACTGATCGTGAAAGTTACAACCGCAAACCTTGATCTGGTGCTCCAGACTCCGGACGAGGTACTCACCTGGATCGATTCACTCCCCCCAGAAATTCGAGCTGAAGTCTCCGCCGACTGGATCGCTCGAGTTCGTTCGACGGTGGCTGGCGATCCGTGGTCGCTGACGTTCAATATGGTCGAACGTTCGAGCGGATCGGTCGTCGGCAATTGCGCATTCAAAGGACCGCCCGACTCCGATGGAATCGTCGAGGTGGCTTATTACACGGACCCGAACTACTGCGGCCGTGGGTTCGCCACCGAGGCGGCCGGGGGTCTGACCGAGTTCGCGTTCGCCAGCGGCCAGGTCCGGCTCGTCCGCGCCCACACGAAGACGGACAACGGCGCATCGGCGAGGATTCTCACGAAGTGTAGTTTTCGCCTGGTCGGCGAGGTCATGGACCCAGAGGATGGATTGGTCTGTCGTTGGGAACGAAACGTTGCTGGAACTGACACGACGGCAGAAAGTGGTGCATGAGGCGTCGTTTAAAATTGTCGTCACCAGGTAACTGTCGTAAAGCCGCAGAGCGGCGACCAAAGAGAGCCTGGGGCAGCTTCTGCCCCAGGTTTCATCAGATAAGAACAAACAAAAAGCCCCCTCGGGCAACGCCGTGAAGAATTTTTTTTCGAGAAAACAGGGGTTCCGCCTCCTGTTTGCCGTCCTGGAAGGACATCAGCGATTAGACATTATGGAAGGACCAGTCGC
>JBAXBD010001027.1:0-1912 GCA_037142165.1 Schlesneria sp.
ACGTTAAAGCTGAAGCTGGCGGTTTACCGGGATGATATGATTTCAGGTCGCTTCCTGACGCGGGACGATGTCGGGACAATGAATTGCGTCATCAGCCGAACAATCGCCGAAGCCTTCCACAAAAAGGTTGGCGATAACTTGCGAGTCGATGGTTTCGATCTGTCGATTGTCGGGATTTATCACTGTGGTTCGTTGCTGCTCGATGTGGCCATCGTCCTCGACAGCGAAAGCGTGAGAAAAATCGGACATTTTGACGAAACGTTAATCTCGTCTGTCTACATCGAACCGGACGGAACCGTCTCCAAATCACAACTGACAGAGGATGTCTGCAAGCATTTTCGAGGCCGACGAGCTGACGATTGGCGAGCCAACGCCATGGTGGCATTTCCAGAAGCGGGTGCGATCAACATGCTGAATGCCGCCGCCAAATTATTACAAGGCAATGGAGCGTCAGCGAAAGACGTTCCCCAGGAATCACGTCAGGCCTCATCAAAACCTGAACCTGAAAAGCCGACCGTCGAAGAGGCAATCGAAGTCCGGTCGGCTCAGGATTGGGGAGATAAAATTGCGGAATTCAGTTCCGACCTCGATATCTTTCTCTATCTGATGACAGGAATCGGTGTCTTGATCGCTCTACTCAGTATTCTGAACACCATGCTGATGAGTGTCGCAGAACGATTGATCGAATTCGGAGTGCTGAAGGCGAACGGCTGGTCCGCCTGGGACGTGATGAAGCTGATCACCTGGGAAAGTGCACTGCTTGGTCTGAGCGGTGGTGTACTCGGTTGCCTGGCCGGGTGGGTTGCCGTTCAAATCGTGAATGCGATTTTCCCCACAAAACTTCATCTTTATGCCAGTCCCGGTCTGTTACTCTTCAGCTTAATCTTCAGCACGGTACTGGGAATGATCGGTGGTTTATACCCTGCCATCTGGGCGTTAAAAATGTCACCGATGGAAGCAATCCGACGAGGATAAAGACAAGAAAGATTGGAAAGCCAATCTGCACTCATCTTCGCTGATCACAAAATTCAAATCGATCCCACTGAGAACAGACAATGGATTTGAGTATCGCAAATATCATTCGTGGCCGAAGAACAATTGGTGCGTTTCGCCCGGAAGCCCCTCCAGTCCACGTGGTCGAAAACGCTATCGAATTGGCTCGCTGGGCTCCGAATCACAAGAAGACCGAGCCGTGGCGAGTTTATTGGCTCGGCCCCGAAACCGCTCGAGCCGTCATTGATTTGAACTCAAGCATCATCGCGGCGAAAAAAGGGGAAGGGGAGGCTGAGGCGAAACGAAAGTCGTGGTCTGCCGTCCCCGGTTGGCTCGCCGTCACCTGCATTCGTTCAGACGATCAATTCCGTCACGAAGAAGATTATGCCGCCTGCTGCTGCTTCGTTCATAACCTGACTCTCGGTCTGTGGTCGAACGGTATCGGGACCAAGTGGTCGACGGGAGATGTCACCCGCCATGAGCAATTTTTCGAATTACTCGGCATCGATCCCAAGCTGGAGCGAAGCGTCGGGCTGATCTGGTACGGTTATCCGGCTGTCATCCCTGAACAGACTCGGCAACCGGTTGACTCGTTCTTAAGACGACTTAAATAGCCGACGACACCATACATCAACGCGTTGTGCCACTGCATCGGAGTCTTCTCCGAAGCAGTGTTTTTGACTTGTAAACCCTCGTCGAAGAACACTGCTTGACCGAGTACGGTCAAGCAGTGGCACAAGTCATTTGCGTTCGTGTCCAAATTGCTGACGAAAAAAGCTTCGTGGAGTGAGCCTTACATCACACCCGCGATCGGATCGTCCGCATGAGCAAAGTAGACCGGGCGATTGGCAGACGTATAAAGTGGCTTTGACCGATCAATCCCCAGTTTTTCATAGATGGTCTCGGCATATTCTTCCGG
>JBAXBD010001028.1:0-1909 GCA_037142165.1 Schlesneria sp.
TTGTGTCGCTCGGCACTGCTTGACGGAAGACCGTCAAGCAGTGGCACGGTTTTCAGTAAAACTCCCTCAAAGCGCTGTAATCTATGAATTTCAATTCAAGAAATTTCAGCCACAGACGCACACGGAACCACACGGATAAAGATAGAATGATCCACGAGAAAAATGTTGAATGATTTTGATCGTGCGTTTCGGACCGATGATCGGATTGGGTGTCACCATGAAGATGTTTGATCGAATTGGACTAAACTCGTTCATCGCCGTCTTGTGCTGTAGCGGCTGCATGATCGCCGTCGCCCGTGCTGAAGACTCGACGGACGTCAGTGATGCTACCGTTCGAGCAGCGGTGTCACGAAGTCTGGTCTTCCTGGAAACGGAGGGGGTGGCGTGGATGCGCGATCGCGGTTGTGCGTCGTGTCATCATGTTCCGTTCCTGCTGTGGTCACATCGAGCGGCTAAGGCTCGTGGGTTGGATGTCGATGTCACGAAGCTGGCGGAGTGGGATGAGTGGACTCGGAAAGATTCGCTGTCACATCGCAATCTCTTCCGTCTGCAGAATTATGATCTCGGCAAAGTCGAACCCACGATGTTGCCGGACCTGGTGAAGGAAAAACTCAAGCCGCTGATTGAAGAACCATTTAAGACCGAGGAAGAATTCCTGGCGAAGCTGACAACGCTCCTGACTGAGGAGGAACGAAAGTCATATCAGGCCATCGTGCTGAAGACCGCCGAGCGGACACCGTACGCAGTCGATCGCGCGGGTGGTGGCTTGGATGTTCTGGGACAATTGTTGTTTGGCAATCAGGGGACGACGAGCGTTCTGACGCAAACGGAATTTCGAGAAGGGTTAATCGAACTGATGAACCGGATTCAGTTGGAAGACGGTTCGTGGACCCCAGGGCCTCAGTTCGCGACAATGCGTCGCTGGCCGTTACCGACGGCGAATCAGGCCACAACAATGTGGGCCGCTCTGGCACTCGCGCCCTATGAGACTCGGGAATCAAAACGATCAGCGACCATCGAGAAAGCGATCGCTTATCAGCGTCAACAGCCACCGAATCTCGACAATCGAGAATGGCTCGCCACTCGATTGTTATTTGAGCGGGAATTCGGTTCGGCCGATGACGTGACCAAGTGGCATCAAGTTTTGCTGGAGGGCCGCAACACGGATGGAGGCTGGGGCTGGGAAAAGGGAGTTGCCAGCGATTCGATGACAACGGGCCTGGCGATTTACGTCCTGGCGAAGACCAAGGGGGGGGATGATTTCAAGGTGTTACAAGAAGCACGGTCTTATTTGGTGAAATCGCAGCAACCGGATGGCTCATGGGTGACTCCGTCAAAGAACATCACCAAGTCCACAGACCCCGAGAGATTACGAGTGCGTGACGAAATCTACCATTACTGGGGAACCGCGTGGTCGGCGATTGGACTGCTGGAAACATTAGGAAAAACCGGCGATTGAGTTGCGTAAGCATTTCAACCTTGGTGAATTCCTCGAACAGTTTGTTAGTCGAACTTTCTTTCGCAATACATCTGCCCCCTGCTCACCATTGTGGGAAAAACCCACGTGTAAGCGATTCCCACCTGATATTAGAATCCTGGTGGAGTCACAATACGGAGAAGACCGCATGCCGACCGAAATTCGCACGACTGATGCAAAAGGGCGACTTGTATTACCAAAGTCGTTCGCGAACTCGACAGTGATTGTCGAACAGGTGAGCGAGACAGAAGTTCGCATTCGGCGGGCCAAAGTCGTCGCCGAAGAAGACCTTCCCTTCACAGAAGAATCAGTGACATCGCTGAGCGACGAGGCTCGCGACCAGTTTCTGGAACTGCTTGCCAATCCCCCTGCGGCCAATCGAGCTCTCACGAAAGCCGCTGTTCGACATAAGGGACGTCGTGGTTGACTGGA
>JBAXBD010001029.1:0-1908 GCA_037142165.1 Schlesneria sp.
GCATTGAAGGTTCTGTCGAGTCTGGACGGGGTCAGACGAGACTCGCACAAATGACCGCATTTTTTCGTGCTTTCATTATTTCGTGTTTTCGTGATCCTCCAGGTAATTTTCCTTTCCGCGAATCGAAGATGAAAACAAATGACAACAGACGGGGAACACGGTTCGTAAGTCACAGCCAAGTTTTTGCACGTGGTCCAAAATGAGAAACGAAATCGATTGATTCCCTCCTGGTTCTTATTCGTGCGATTCGTCAGATTCGTGGTTAAAAATCTTTTGTATCAGGCACGTGTGAATTGCCGAGGTTGTTCGAACTTTGGCACCAGATTTCGTGGCGAACGAGGACGACAGGATTTAAGAGAAGATTTTTGACAGAAGGTAACGAAGGGGACGAAGTTAAAAAAATGATCAAGTTGATCCCCCTTTTTTTCGGGGTTTTCGATAACGGCTTTGTTTCATGTTTTGACGACTCTTGAAGAATCCCCAGGCTTGTCATTCGAGGTCGGCGGCTGGAAGCCGCCGCTACGATGCGGCCATCGTCTTGCAAGTTTTTTTAACGAGTTTACGACTTGGTTGCTCGATTGGTCGTGACTTGCGACGATTGTCGGTGTGCAATCACTTCCGTTGTATGTCGCCAGGGCAGGATGCTTTTATGAACATTCATGTCGATGTTTTTCGCAGTTCATGGCATCGTTTTACGCGGTGTCACTTCCTGGTGGCTTACGCCTTGTTTGTGCTGGTGAACAGTTTGTGCCTGGCTCAACCCGCGAATGACAAATATGACTGGCCTCAGTTCTTAGGCCCGAATCGAAATGGAATTTCCCGGGAAACGGGCCTCATTGAAAAATGGCCAGCCGGCGGTCCTCAAGAGGTCTGGCGTGTTTCCGGCGGCGTGGGAATGTCCGGGTTGGTCATCAGTCGAGGTCGAGTTGTCACGCTCGTTCAGAAAGAGGGTGAGCAACAGCTTGTGTCGCTGGATGCTCTGACTGGCAAAACAGTCTGGGAGCAGCCCCTCGTACCCGAATATCACAACGGGATGGGGAATGGACCCCGTGCGACTCCTGCCATTTCGGGCGAACTGATTTTTTCGTACACCGGGGAGGGGATTCTCACTGCGGTGAACTTTGCCAGCGGGAAGATCGTCTGGACCCATAATGTCGTGGAAGAGCTTGGCGGTCAGGTGGCCGATTATGGGATGGCGAGTTCACCATTGGTCGTCGACAACCGTGTGCATGTCACCGTGGGTGCTCCCAACGCCACCGTTGCGGCTTTCGACGCCACAACCGGCAAGCTGGTCTGGAAATCTGGTGACGATCCTGCAGGATATTCTTCACCAACGTTATTGAATGTCGGCGGACGTTCGCAGCTTGTCGTTTATTCAGGAGCGTCAGTTCTCGGGCTGAGTCCAGACAACGGTACCCTGCTCTGGAGACATCCTTATGAAACAAACTTTGATTGCAACATCGTTACGCCATTGGCAGTGAAGGATCAGGTCTTTATTTCGTCGGGAGAAAACCACGGCAGCGTGTTATTGTCGCTTAAGCCAAAAGGAAACAAATTTGAAGTCGGCGAAGTCTGGAAGTCACAGGGGCCGAAGAGCGTGCTGCGAAACGAATGGCAGACATCGATTCTGCAGGACGGCTTCTTATACGGGTTCGACAATGTCGGGGCGGCCGGTCCGGTGACGCATCTGACTTGTGTCAATGCGGCGACTGGTGAACGAGCCTGGCAGGAACTGAGGTTTGGTAAAGGGAACCTGATCGCCGCCGATGGCAAACTGTTCATGACGACAATGAATGGCGAGTTGGTCGTCGCGAAAATCTCGAGCAAAGGCTATGAAGAAATTGGCCGGTCCGAAGTTCTGAAACAGACGCGTCAGGCCCCTGCCCTTTCCAACGGGCTGCTTTACCT
>JBAXBD010001030.1:0-1903 GCA_037142165.1 Schlesneria sp.
AGGTGGTGGTGGTGTGTTAATCCCGCCGTCGATGCCGAATGCAAATTGCGTTGCGCGCCCAGCGAAAGTGATCCCGGATTTTTGCAGACTTGATCGCACGCCGCCCCAGTCACCCGTCAACGTTGTGCGTGTCCAGAAATCATCGTCGGAATTGCCGAATTCTCCTGCTGCTCCCTCATTTGGCGAAAAACCATACCCCATTGCGTCATTGACCGAATTGGGAGTTTCGATCTGCTGCAACATTGGTTGCGCCCAGACGTATCGAGACGACGAACAGAGTATGGCAGTCAGCAGGCAATATCGAAGAACCAATCCAATGTTCGTTTGCATTCGGTCACTCACCGATCCGTGGAATGAGTTTTGGAGTGAAAAGATATTCCACTTGACAGATCCATCGGTCTGATTGGCAAAAACGTTTGCGTCAAAGGTCGAAGGATGGTATCGCTTCACGGGCGAAAAAATCGATTCTTTGTATATCTGCTACGACCCACACAAGCTATTCGAACTTTGCACGCTGGTAAGTTCCTGTTCGGCAGGAACTGCGTCATGATTGGGCGTTGAGTCAACATTCAGAATCGACGAAATCTCAGAAGTCGATCTTCGCTCGCAATCCAGCCACAAACGAGGTGTCGACACCTTGCTTGTAGGGGTCAATCACCTGCAGATCAGGAGTGATATGGAACCATGGATTGACAGCGATGTTATAAAAGAACTCGACCCCCTCTTCATTTTTCAGAGGGGATAAAACTGGCGCCGCATCCTTTAAGACATTGCTGACGGCCAGGTAGTAGTAACCGATTCCAAACGTGTCCTGTGACCTTCCCTGAATCGGACTGGTACCGCTGATCCCCAGCGTCGCAAAGAAACGGTCGGGATTTGGATTTCCATCCGACAATCCCAAGTCGCCAAACACCCCCCAGACCTTTTTCGGGTCGTTCGGTGACACCCAAATCGCCTGGTCGAAATTGTAGGTCAGCGACCATGAACCCGTTGATTTAGGAAACAAATAGCCTGGGCCCAGGATCGGATCATTGTAAGGCGTTGGCTGAAGTTCCGAATATCTTCCAGTGCTGTAGGTCCCGCCAACACCCTGGTGGCCCGGTCGGTCGAAAAACCGCGTCGGAATATTGAGTGTACCGACAATCGTCGCTCCGTTACTGAACAACGTGTCGAAACCGCTGACGGTTGGAGTATTGTTCGTGTCGATGACCGATACCGAAAAAACATGTTGACGGTTCTGGTAATAAACCAATCCCACTCCGTAGGTGGAATAAGGGACAGTGCGACCATAGACGGGGTTAAACATCATTGATGTATTCAAGAATCCGTTCAGTCCAGTCGCCTCGGTCAGCGGCTGAACAAACGTGTCGAACATGTTCAGTCGACCACCGTAAACAAGCAAGTCTTCAGTCAGATACTGTGACACTTTGAAAGCAGTGAGTGCTGTGACAGTCCCTGTATATTGGGGAAACACCATCATCAGGTTCACTGGCAACAATGCACCGGTTAACAAGTCAGGCGTTTGTCCGTAACGGGTTTCACCATGCAGCGAGACCGAAAGCCCACGCCACAGCCCTGCCTTCTCGCCATCAAGATTAAGGAAGTAGTCGTTACGTCCGCCGTAACGAAATCCCTGTTGAAGCCCACCCGAGGCAACGCCTTGATAATACTGAGTTGTACTCGCGTCGAAGTTCACTCCGTTTTCGATCAGTTCCGATCGAGCACCCCACCAGTCTCCTGTGAGCTTCGTTCGGTCCGCACAACTTGGATCAACCTGGCCTGAAGTAGCCTGAAGCGGTTGTGTTGGTAACGGTGTCAGCGTCGGTACAATCGCGTCAGGAAATCCAATGTAATTGACGGGTCGCACGTTCGGTGTTGCGAGTGTCGCCGATTCCGACGGGGC
>JBAXBD010001031.1:0-1903 GCA_037142165.1 Schlesneria sp.
GTCAACAACTTGCGAAAGCGACAATCCAGCGATCCGCTCCAACTCGAATTCGCCGTCTTTTGTGATCAGCACCGGGACTGGGTCGAAAACCACGCGAAATTCATGGCGCAACGAGGGGCCAATCAGAATCTTCAATGGCAGAAATGGACAGAATCTGTTTCCGCTCCTGATAGCGCCGTCAAGCCCGAGCTTGGCGAACAATTCGTCGCTGCCCTGATTTTGCAGTTCTTTTTCGTTCGACAATGGCAGCAGCTTCGAAAACATGCGAGCGAGCGTGGTATTCGAATTATTGGCGATATTCCGATTTATGTTTCGCTCGACAGCGTCGACGTGTGGGGGAATCGCTCGCTGTTTCAGTTGAATGAGCAGGGGGACCCGACTCGCGTTGCCGGGGTTCCACCCGACTACTTCGCCGCGACGGGACAGTTATGGAATAACCCGCTGTACGACTGGGATGCGATGGAACGCGATGGCTTCCGCTGGTGGATCCACCGATTGGAAGCAGTTCTGCAGTTTGTCGATCTGGTTCGACTCGATCACTTTCGTGGTTTTGAATCGTATTGGTCAGTTCCCGCTGGTGAAAAGACTGCAATGAACGGTGAATGGGTTCCTGGCCCCCGAGGAAAGCTGTTGCAGGCGTTATGCAGTGCAAAAAGTGCTGGCTCGGCCATGTCAGGGACCGTTCCCATTATCGCCGAAGATCTGGGGATGATCACAGAAGAGGTTCATGCACTGCGCAAAGAGTTTCATTTGCCGGGAATGAAGGTTTTGCAGTTTCTGTTGCCCGGAGAAGCCTGGGACAACACGCGTCCCGAAGATTTCGAGCCCAATTCAGTGACATATACCGGCACACACGACAACGACACGACCCTCGGCTGGTTCCGGGAGAAAATCCTCCATAACCATGAACAGCTTGAACGACTGAAACGATATACGCGCTGTGAAGAACACAATATCGCCTGGGAATTTATCGAACTCGCGATGAGATCGGGTTCAAATCTGGCCATCGTCCCGCTGCAAGATGCATTGTCACTTGGAGCTGACGCCCGCATGAATACGCCAGGAACGAGCGGCCCCGACGTCGATAACTGGCGCTGGAAATATATTCCCGGCATGCTGACGAACGACATCCAGCAACGTCTGGCTGGTTTGACGAGAGAGTCCGGGCGATCGCATGCGAAACGCTAAAAATATCTCATAAACTGCAAGGATTGGGCATTGAATTCGAGATTCTTGCACGAGACAGTCTTGGGCGGCAATAAAATCCGGCGATCTGGATGTTGCCATCCACCGGACAATTGCCTTAAATGACTCGTAATTCTGGTTTTGGTGCGGTTTCAAACCTCAAAACGGCTTCCCCAACTTGCCCGTCGTAGTTAGAATCCCGCGCGACCTTTGTTATGGCACTATTCAAGGGAGAATTGTGCTGCCGGGTCTGTTTGGTGGATTTTTTCGAAGAGTCAGACTCATCGACTGCTCTTCTTAGCTTCGTGCAATGCTCCAATCGATCGGGAACATTGCCGAACGACTGGTAAAGGAGTCAACAGTGTTCGTTCGAAAGCTCGCTCTCTTTTTCATCGCTTTGGCAGGATTGGCGGCCCAAACCGCAATCGCTCAATCGGAAGCTCGTATTCGGGTTGTCATCCCCAGCGTCACTGCGGTGGAAGACGATTTGAAGTGGTTGATCGAACTCAGTCCGACAGCCGACTTGAAGAAGCAATGGAAAAATCTCAAAGAAAACCTGATTGACGCGTTCACTCAGGGGGTCGACGAGAAAAAGCCACTTTCGATCGATCTCGTCTTCCGCAAGGATGAGCTTTCCTACGAATCACGGATTCCCATTTCGAACCTGCTCAATAAAAACGCAGGTTTCCTTCCCAGCCTTCGCGGGATGGGATACCTC
>JBAXBD010001032.1:0-1902 GCA_037142165.1 Schlesneria sp.
CGGTGGTGCGGGTCTTGGTAAGACGGTGATTCTGACCGAGTTGATCGCTCGTATTGCTGCTGCACACGGTGGTTACTCGGTGTTCGCAGGGGTCGGTGAACGAACCCGTGAAGGTAACGACCTTTGGCTGGAAATGCAGGAAGCGGAAATCGGAAGCACCGGCCGGCACGTTATCGACCAGACCGCAATGGTGTTCGGTCAGATGAACGAGCCGCCAGGCGCTCGTCTCCGCGTCGCCTTGACCGCTCTGACAATGGCCGAATGGTTCCGCGATGCAACAGGTGCTGACACGCTGCTGTTCGTTGATAACATTTTCCGATTCTCGCAAGCCGGTTCGGAAGTGTCTGCGTTGCTCGGACGTATGCCGAGTGCCGTGGGTTATCAGCCAACCCTGGGTACGGAATTGGGTGCTCTGCAAGAACGAATCACTTCGACGAATCGCGGGGCGATCACATCGGTGCAAGCCGTTTACGTTCCTGCAGACGATCCAACCGACCCTGCACCTGCAACCGCGTTCGCTCACTTGGACGCGTTCTTGTACCTTGAACGACGAATCGCGGAAAAAGGTCTTTATCCCGCTATCGATCCGCTGTCGTCTTCGTCGCGAATTCTCGACCCGCTGGTTGTGGGTGAACGTCACTATAAGATTGCTCGTCGAGTTCAACAGATTCTGCAACGATACCGTGAACTTCAAGACATCATCGCGATTCTCGGTATCGACGAATTGAGCGAAGAAGATAAGCTGGTCGTGCATCGCGCTCGACGTATCGAGAGGTTCTTGTCGCAGCCGTTCCTCGTCGCCGAACCGTTCACCGGTAAGAAGGGGAAGATTACTCCTCGCGATGAAACGATCGAAAGCTTCGAAGAATTGTGCGACGGCAAGTGGGATCATCTGCCTGAAGCGGCCTTCACGTATGTCGGTGGTATTTCCGAAGCGGCTGAACAGGCCGAACGGATGGCTAAGGCCTGATGACAGGCGTTGGTCAGTAAGTGACGAATCAATTTATTGCCTGGCAGTATGATTCGAACCCGCTTCGGGTCGTTTTGATGGCGAAAGAAATTAAGGTGAAGGGAAATCCCTTCACCGTCAGTGAATGGGTAGTGAGGATAACATGGCAAGTGGCGACAAATTACGACTGATCGTCGTGACTCCCGAGCGAACTTTGCTCGACGAGCCTGTCTCCGCATTGCGTTTTCCGCTCTACGACGGCGACATCGGAATCCTGCCCGGTCGTATTCCATTGATCGGTCGACTCGGCGTGGGTGAGCTTCGAGTAAAAGCCGCGTCAGGCGATACCAACTACTTCATCGACGGCGGCTTCGTCCAGGTGATCGGCTCGAACGTGACGTTGCTGACGAATCGTGCGATTCCAGCGAAAGATATCTCCGCTGCGGACGCCGAAAAGCAGCTCGAAGAAGCGCGTTCTCGCGTGGCCAAGACCGACGAAGAGACGACAGCCAAGTTCGCCGATCAGCAACGAGCACGTAAGTTGCTTGCGATCGCACAGCGGTCTCGTTCTTAGTGAGCGACTGGGGAATGCCGACGATTTTGGACAAAAAATGTCGATCGTGGGTATCTTGAGTGCTATCCGATGGCGTCACATACCCGCTGTTGACGCTGGCGAACGGCGTCCCCATTGATTCCCTTTCCACCGTGGCTCGTCCAAGTGGGAGCGAATTTGGAAACCAATCAGCGGTCTTAGGGTAACAATATGTTACATCATAAGCATCATTCACATTTGACGTGTCGGCATTTGGTCGGATGCCGATGCAAAATGAATTGAAACGAGACCTGAATTGACGGGGCTCGGTACAATTATCGTTCGGCTGTGGAGAGTGGAAGAGGGTCACCACGAAGGACCCAGCGCGGTCTTCGCCCGCAACCCAATCTTAAAGGCAAAG
>JBAXBD010001033.1:0-1901 GCA_037142165.1 Schlesneria sp.
GTACTCGGGTCCCGCCGTTGCTGCAGGCAAAGTTTATGTCACCGATTATGAGACGAAGGACGAAGTGAAGGTCGGCAACTTCGAACGCAAAGCCTCGACGGGAACCGAGCGAGTTCTGTGTCTGGACGAAAAAACCGGTAAAGAGATCTGGTCAGTCCCACATCCCGAAACCTACACGATTTCGTACCCGGCTGGTCCTCGAAGCACGCCAATCGTTGATAACGGCAAAGTCTATGCTCAACTGGCCGAAGGACAACTTTACTGCCTCGACGCAACCTCAGGCAAAAAAGTCTGGGAAAAAAATCTGAAGCAGGTTTACAGTACGAAAGCGGCTCTCTGGGGTTACAGCAGCCAACCACTGATTGATGGAAATAAGCTGATCGTCGTTGCGGGTGGCGAAGGCTCACACTGCGTCGCGCTGAACAAAGAAAATGGCGATGAGATCTGGCGAACCGGAACAGCGACGGAGCAGGGGTATTCTCCGCCGCTGATTATTCAGCAGGCGGGTGTGCGACAATTGGTACTCTGCAGCCCGGATGCCATCTATTCGGTCGACCCGGAAACAGGCAAGCAAAACTGGTCAGTGGATTACAAAGCGGACAATGGTTCGATCATCATGACGCCGATCCACTTGGGAAACTATCTGTTTGTCGGCGGCTATAACAACAAGAACATTATGATTGAACTGGCATCGGATAAGCCGGCAGCAAAAACCCTCTGGCGCGATCAGGCCAAGAAGGGAATTTCGTCGATCAATGTCCAGCCGTTCCTGATGGATGGCAAAGTCTACGGATATGATCAGGGAGGTGAACTGCGGTGCATCGATATCCCCAGTGGAGAGATCGTATGGTCAACTCCAAAACCACTCAGCGAACGAAAGATCAACAGCGGCACGGTATTTCTGACTCGTTCAGGATCAACCGACAAGTTCTGGATGTTCGCCCAAACTGGCGATTTGATCATCGGTCAGTTGTCACCAAAAGGCTTTACCGAACTGTCTCGAGCCCACGTGATTGATCCAACGAATAACGCATTCGGCGTCGACGTGGTCTGGTGTGCTCCGGCATTTGCCAACAAGCGAATGTACGTTCGCAACGATAAAGAACTGATCTGCGTCGATTTGGCCAAGTAGCCCCTGGATCAGGATTTCTGTTAATTGCTGCCCACGCTTGACGCAAGTCCCTACAATCCATTGATTGTGAGGATTTGCGTCTCGATTTTTAATGGCGAATGTCAACTATGATTGAACCTCCGACAACTTCTGACCCTCTTTCGACCATGGATGAAGCACTCGATGCGCTGAAGGCCGGGCGGATGGTGATCG
Organism: Schlesneria sp.; assembly: GCA_037142165.1. GTDB lineage: Bacteria > Planctomycetota > Planctomycetia > Planctomycetales > Planctomycetaceae > Schlesneria. Next base: position 1,325 of record JBAXBD010001033.1, read on the forward strand.
TCATTGACGCGAAAGAGCGAGAAAACGAAGGAGACTTCGTTTGCGCGGCAGAATCAGTAACACCGGAAATGATCAGCTTTATGCTGAGATACGGCGCCGGTGTTCTCTGTGTCCCGTTGTTACAGGAAACGGCGGATCGTCTCGGACTGATTCCGATTGTCGACAGTCAGCGAAATACGGCTCCGAACCAGACATTGTTCATGACACCAGTCGATCATCGTGATGCAGGAAGCGGTGTCAGTGCGGATAATCGTGCGAAAACGATCCTCGCCATGAGCGATCCGAGGAGCACTGCTGCTGACTTTGTTCGACCAGGACACATCAACCCACTGCTCGCAAAAGATGGTGGTGTGCTGCGACGAACGGGTCACACGGAAGCGACTGTTGATTTGATGAGACTTGCCGGTTTAAAACCTGTTGGGGTCTTGATTGAAATCCTCAGCGAGCAGGGCGGGGGGATGGCCGAAATTGATGAACTTCGTGAGCTGGCAACGAAGTACAACATTCCTTTAATCTCGATCGACCAGATCATTCGTTATCGCCGACGACGCGAACAGCTTGTCACACGGGAAGTTGA
>JBAXBD010001034.1:0-1897 GCA_037142165.1 Schlesneria sp.
GTGTTTCAAATTTCTTTTCAGTGATTCTTCGCGAAGAAAAGATGGCAGAAACCGTTTTCATGGTTTAGCCCACCGCAGTTCCCGAGTCGTCTCTGCGATCATTGAGGCTTTTCCGAAGTGAACTGAGTGCAATAAAAACAAACTTGAGGCCGCAATCTGCGGAAAAACATCAGTCGTCACGAGCCGAATCCTGAATTCGGTTCCCGACAACTTTGTTTTTCCCTTTCAGTAGTTAAAGCGACTCACGAAGCATCTTGCGTTCTCGGATAACAGCCGCAACGAGCCAATGTGGTTCGCACTTCAACGCGCGCGGGGATGTTCAGTTTGAGCAGACGTTCGGTCGCACGTCCGATGGGAGTGAGTGGCAGAATCAATCCGTCGCGTGTCTTGAAATGTTCGTCCCATACATCAATGCGAGGATTGAAAAGCGGAACAAGCCGCTTCGTTTTGGGATCACGTGAGGCAATATCTGTACCCTTAAAACGATTACAGTCAAAGCAAGCCAGGGCGAGATTTTCTGAAGTCGTTTCGCCGCCGTGTTTTTCAGCGATGATGTGATCTGGCTCGTGGGTGAAGAAGCAGTCTTGTTCGCTGAGGAGGCAATACTCACACAGGCCATGTGATCGTTCGCGAATTCGTCTGCGGAGTACGACAGAGATGTGGCTCACGCTCATGACCGCCCATCCAGATACAGACGGGCACGCGCCTTGACCAGTTGCATCAGGTGCTCGATCTCTCCGAGACGTTGCAGTTCAGCCGATTCTTCCGGAGTGATCTCGCCGGACTTGCTGCGACTGAGCAAGTACCGAACCCGACGCTGAGCCCGTGTCGAAGGGCGAAATGCGAGAATCGCCTCGGTGTCTGTGCCGCGAGCGAACAGATCGACCATCTCGTCGTAAGCCTTCTCGGCAACGGTCATGATTCGATTCTCCCAATTGCTATGTGTTTCGAGTGTTAAAGAGACTGATCGCCAGCAAAGGAAAAGTGGCAGGAACCGTTTTTATGTTTTTTTGGCGAAATTCAAAACGTGGTAAGTAACTAACCGCTGCGGATCGTTTTGGTTATCCCTTGTCGTGAGTTTACGTTGTTATCAGCCCCTCATCCATAATAGCAGTTCGCGGCACATTTTCTTCTTCCAACCGAATCTGCGTCACATGCTCGGTTTTGCCGAGCTGTTTCCCGACGAGAAGATTCTCTACACACTGTGTAGAGAATTGAGCTGGTCGCATTTCCGTTCGCTGATCTATCCGAACGATTCGCTGCAACGCGAATTCGATCTGGAGATGTGTCGTGTGGAGCGCTGGAATGTTCGCACGCTGCACCAAAAAATTCAGGGAATGCTCTTTGAACGGACCGCCTTGTCAAAAAAGTCGGAAAAGCTGGCCCGGCAGGAACTCGCCACGTTGAGAGACAGCGACCGGTTGACACCCGACCTGGTTTTTCGCGACCCCTATTTCCTCGATTTTCTATTTCGTTCTCTTTTCCGTGTTCCTTCCGTGTCCGTCCGTGGCACCTCTTCGGGGGTTTCCTAAATTCATGCTCGCCAGCCATTGAATAGGAATCAAATCCGCCACGGAATGACACGGAAACACACGGAATTAAAAAACAAGAGGCTTAAATTCAATTGTGCATCAGACCCACCTCTTCCTCTTTTCCGTGTTCCTTCCGTGTCCGTCCGTGGCCGCGTCTTCAAGGTCTTTCTAAATCCATGGTCGACAGCCATCGAATAGGAATCACTTTCGCCACGGAATGACAAGGAAATCACGGAATTAAAACACAAGAGGCTTGAACTCGGCTTTCTGTCTGCCAAAGTTGATGAGCAGTCCCACCTTAATTCCCGTAGCCTTCAATTCGTTCAACAGTTGTGCTTCATCCCTCGTGTCGAGTTCCGAGGCGA
>JBAXBD010001035.1:0-1891 GCA_037142165.1 Schlesneria sp.
ACACCAATACAGATCGCGCCGGCGACCAGCAAACCGACGAGCACTCCGACCAGTCGTTGTGAATATGGTCGTTGGGACGGCATTCTACGGCAATTCTTTGAAATGGATCATCGACATCATCGTCGTATTGTAGAGCCTGTCAGATAACTGCAAAGGCAAGGAGGAGATCCTCTCTATTTCCATCTGAACCCGCATCATGGAAGAATGTACGTGCTGTGTCATCGCGCCACGGTGTGATAAGCAAGTGTCTGAGACGACTCTGGCGTTTCCGTAGTATCGGAACGAATTCGTTAATTGTTGGGCAATGCTTGGAAGTTTTTGACCTTTGAGATTGTTAACGTTGGTATTGGCGGGACTCGAATTTTCGACCCACCCAACGAGATTCGGACAGACTCTTCCCTTGTTTCATGCAGAATCGGATACCGCACATGAATTATTCAATACCGCGTCAGATTCAACGATTGTGGTTCTCGATTCTTTTGCTCTCAATCTTATTGAGTGGTTCGGTTCGGGATTCCGTTGGTGCCGAATCGTGGAAGCCGAATCCCCAGGTTCAAGCCGGTCGACTCGGCCAAGATGTCAATCCTTTTATTGGGACTGGAGGCCTCTCGTATCTGTGCGGTAATAATTTTCCGGGTGCGACATTGCCGTTTGGAATGGTGCGGTTGAGTCCCGATACGATCTCTACACTGGGTCAGCGCGCGATTAACTCATCGGGGTATTTTTACCCCGATCCTCGAATTCTCGGTTTCAGCCATACGCGACTGGCGGGAACAGGCGCGACCGAAGGTGGGAATTTTCTTGTTGTTCCCTGTGTGTCAGAATCGGCAAAATCTGTCCGAAGGGGCCTGAATGCCCCCTATGCACATACAGATGAACTGGCCTTTCCAGGATATTATGGACTCGGCCTTCCAAAGCTCGGGATTTCCGCCGAACTGACCTCAACGAAACGTGTCGGAATCCATCGCTATACGTTTTCTGCAAACCAGACCCCGCACATCTTGATTCATGTGACGAGCGTTCTCGGTAAGGGTTCGAGTAAGTCTGGTGAGGTACGAATTCTGCCCGAGGTGAATGAAGTCGAAGGTTCCGTTCAGACTTTTGGAACCTTTTCGAAGCGATATGGAGGATTGAAGGTTTATTTTGTTGGGAGGTTTAATCGACCGGTTGCTGAATTCTCGACGTGGACTGGCGAAAACTTATTGCCAGGCAACGCGGTTGGCAGCGGAGATGATCTTGGGGTCGATCTGGGTTTCAAACCCGACGACAAGCGTCAATCGCTCGAACTAAAGCTGGCCATTTCGTATGTCAGCATCGCAAACGCTCGTGCCAATCTGGAGCACGAAGCGGGCAATGACGATTTTGATCGAGTTGTGGAAAAAGCCGTCGCCGAATGGGAAGAAAAACTTTCTCGGATTCAGGTGACGGGCGGGAGTGATCGGCAACGCCGTATTTTCCGTACCGCACTTTATCATTCATTCCAGATGCCCACGGTCTTTAATGACGTGAATGGAGAATACCTGGGATTCGATCGCCAGATCCACAGGGCCGAGGGCTTTGAGTACTACACGGACATGTCTCTGTGGGATACGTTTCGGACTGTGCATCCTCTGTTCAATTTGATCGCGCCTCGCGAACAGACGGACATGCTGAAGTCGCTCATGAAGATGGCGGAACAAGGTGGATATCTGCCTCGTTGGCCATCGGGGGGTGGATATACCGGGTCGATGTTTGGGACGCCGGCCGACATCGTGATCACCGAATCCTATTTAAAGGGGCTTCGCGGATTTGATGCCGAGTCAGCTTATCAATTCATGCGAAAGACCGCTCTGGGTCCCGTTCCAACGGGTTCACCGTTTTCAGGACGAGTCGGGGTCGAGCACTATTTAAC
>JBAXBD010001036.1:0-1886 GCA_037142165.1 Schlesneria sp.
GGAGGCCAAACCCCCGACACTTTTGTGGAAAGTGGATGGGATGGGTCAGGGGTTCGCCAGCGTTTCGGTCGTCGGAGACCGTCTGTATACAACCGGTAACGTCGGGACATCTCAGGCTTTGATTGCCGTCGATTTGAAAACACAGAAAGTCGCCTGGACAAGTCCCCTGACCGATTCTGTTCCCAAACACGGATACGACGGATCCCGCTGTACGCCGAGTGTCGATGGCGACCGTCTCTATGCGATCACGTCGAACGGGCAAATCTCGTGCGTCAAGGTTGCCGACGGCAGCGTGGTCTGGAAGAAAGTCTTCGAGACCGAATGGAAGGGAAAGATGATGTCGGGCTGGGGATACTCGGAATCTCCACTCGTTGATGGTGACTACGTTTTGTGCACACCGGGCAGTGCTGACGCCATGATTGTCTGTCTCGACAAAATGACCGGAAATGAAATCTGGAAATCGGCCGTTCCAGATCAAGGTAACGCGGGAAAACCGGGAGCTGGATACTCGGCGATGGCAATCAGCAACGGCGCTGGAATCAAACAGTACGTCCAACTGATCGGCCGAGGATTGATTGGGGTTCGGGCAAGTGATGGTAAGCATCTTTGGAGCTATAACCGAATTGCAAATGGCGTCGCCGATATCCCGACGCCGATCGTCAAAGGGGATTATGTGTTCGGTTCAACCGGATACAACGAAGGTGGCTCAGCACTGTTGAAACTGACTCGAAATGGTGACGGTGTCGACGCGGTCGAACAATATTATCGAGGCAAAGAACTGCAGAATCATCACGGCGGAATTGTTCTGATCGGGGATCATCTTTACTTTGGTGAAGGTCACAATAACGGACTTCCCATCTGTGTCGATCTGATTTCTGGCGATGTCAAATGGGGTGGGAAAATTCGCGGACCGGGTAACGGTTCAGCCGCTATCACCGCAGTAGATGGTCACCTGATCTTCCGTTACCAGTCAGGGGAAGTCGCGCTGATCGAAGCGACGCCGAAAGAATACAAACTGAAGGGGAGTTTCAAGCCGGTCTTTCAAGAACGTGAATCATGGGCACATCCGGTGGTGGCATCAGGAAAGCTGTATCTTCGCGAACAGAACACGCTGATGTGTTACGACCTGACTTCGAATTGAGTTTGTCACGCGGTGAATTCGACGATCAATGATGCGGTTTGTTTTCGCCTGCGATGAAAAGAATCAAATCACAAACCGCTTTATCGTTGAAGAGGTGAGCCGGGTTCGAATAGAATATCAGGATATCCACTTATCTGAAAACTCGCTTCGAATCCAAATTGAACGTTGCCGAATCTCAAGGGCCAATTCATGAAGAAAGCCTCTTCCTTAAAGAAAGAATCGCTCACGCCTGAGATTTCGAATATCCCATCTGCGAACGATGTCTGGACGTTTTTAACGAACCATTCTCACGTCCTGTTATGTCTCTATCACAATCCCGATATGAGACTTCGTGATGTTGCGAGTTTGGTAGGCATTACAGAGCGTATGGTTCAGAAGATCGTCGCGGACCTGGCAACAGCGGGCTACCTTGAAATCACGAAGGAAGGTCGCTGTAACCACTACCGGGTGAACGCAGACATGAAGTTGAGGCACCCACTTGAAATGCATCACACGGTCGGTGAGTTATTGGAGATCTTGAATCTGATTTCTGAACAACCAGGACCCAAGCCCAAAGCGGGTCGCTCGGCAAAGCCATCGAACGGGCAAAGCAACGGTTAGACACAAACTTGATATTCGACGGCCAGAAGTCGCCATGTCGTGTTGCATGCCGTGGATCAAGAATCGATCGACATCGTCCGAAAAGTCGCCGTGTATTTCGGGTGCAGGCCGACAACGACGCGAAACAATTTGCGTGCGCTGATAT
>JBAXBD010001037.1:0-1882 GCA_037142165.1 Schlesneria sp.
TGATTCGAAAAGACCCATTGCTAAAGTGTGGAGGCTTTAGATGCGATTGCCCTGTCGGCAATGGTCAATTCACGGACTACACCACCGGTAGCAAGGGAATCGGTGCGGTACTGATTAGTGTCGGTGGAGGAGCTACTTACCATTACACAACCCTGGGGACGTGGGATCCTGCCACGACCGGCACCTTCGAGGCCCTCATTAGTGGGTCGACTGGGCTGAGCTGGGATCCGTACTATGGACGGTACGACGACTATACTTTTCTGCTCACCAATAAGCCCGCCGGAAATTTCATTGCTTTGGATGCTGATGCGGCATCCGGCTATGCGACAGATCTTTCGCAGACCCTCGACGGGTTGACCGCAGGACATCAATACAGCGTCAACTTTTCGTGGGGTGGCAAGGGATCCAGTTTCGACACGTACGAGCGGTTTGTTGTCTCGCTGGGCAGCGATACCCAGTATACGACTGACGGAACGTATAATTTGAATGGCGGCACGTACCTTGCGACGCCTGCTGGCACTTTTAGCGGATGGCTCAATACCACCTTGACATTCACGGCGAACCAGGCGTCGGAGGTCTTGAACTTTTCGGGTCAGGGCGGACCACTGGGGCTTCCTCCCTTTCTGTTTCTCGGCGACGTTTCGGTAACCGACACCACTTCTGTCGTCCCCGAGCCGAGTTCGGCGATCCTGGCTGGTGTCGGGATGATCGCTCTCGCTTTCGTCAGATATCGCCGACGTTCGAAGGCTGACAACGTCTGATTCCCAGATTCTTAGAAATCTGATCGAACGTTGGGCGGGGGTGACCCCGCCCAACGTTTTTCTTTGAAGTGCACGCCCCCTTTCAGACAATGTCGAAGTGCCAGGCTTCCGTTCTGGCGAACGGGGTCAATCGATTGGTAACATCTCTTGAGCGAGGTCACATCAATTCAACCCGCTGGTTGTTGAATAAATCCAGGAGTCACTTCGATGACGAGCCGTTTTGTAATTGCCGCATTCAAGCCGAAGCCGGGAAAAGAGTCGGAACTCGCCGCCGTTGTTGAAAGACATTGGGGCATTCTCAAGCGAGAGGGACTGGTTACTGATCGTCCTCGGTATGCGATGCAAGCCACGGACGGAACGATTGTGGAGGTCTTTGAATGGCTGTCACCGGAAGCCATCGAAAAAGCTCATCATAACCCGACGATTCTTGCTTTATGGGCCGAATTCGAAGCAGCCTGCGAATACGTTCCGCTGGCCAGTTTGCCAGAATCATTGCATCCGTTTTCCGAGTTTCAGCCGTTACCAATCTTATGAACACGTCATGCCGGACGTCGATGAGCCAAATCGTGTTTTGCTGGTCAGAGTCTCGAATTCTCTATTTGTCGGCGATGATGCAACCAGTTTCCAAATCTTAGAAACATGGATTTGGGGGATATTTCAGGCATGAAATCATTTCTGGGAACCGCGATTCTGATTGCGATATTGGCTGGCTGTGATCGCGTCCCGGTTGATTCCGCTTCCCCCAAATCATCGACGTTGCCTCAAAAGTCCATTACCGTCGCAGCGGCTTCGGACTTGAAGTTTGCTTTTGAGGAAATAACCAGTGATTTCAAAAAGTTGCATCCAGAGATTCAGATCCAGACAACTTTCGGTTCGTCAGGCAACTTCTTCGCACAGCTTTCGAATAAAGCACCATTTGACATCTTCTTTTCAGCCGACATCGGTTATCCCGAAAAGCTGATCGAGCAGGGAGACGGGCTGAAAGAGACTCTGTTCTCCTATGCAGTGGGACATCTTGGCATCTGGGTGCGCAACGATTCGTCGCTCGACCTGGACAAAAATGGAATTGCTGTTTTGAGCTACGCAAAAGTGAAAAAGATCGCCATCGCAAATCCAAGATT
>JBAXBD010001038.1:0-1881 GCA_037142165.1 Schlesneria sp.
GCGATGAAGGCCCCCGGCTCGAAGGTCAACCTGACTGTCGTTCGTGATGGCCAGCGGATTCCGGTTGCCGCAACGCTCGACAAACTTCCCGAAAACGGTTCAGTCGCGTCGGTGAAGGAAAGCCAGAAATCGTCAAATCCCTGGGGTTTCTCGGTTCAGCCTTTAACGGCCGAGTTGGCGAAGAAATTCGGCTACAGCGAAGATGCGGGAGTTGTGATTACGGAAGTCGCACCAAGCTCCCCAGCGAGTGCCGCAGGGCTTGAACCTGGAATGCTTGTTCAACAGGTGAATCGGCGAAAGGTGACATCAGCGGACGAGTTCAACGATGCCGTTCAACAGAACAAGGAAGCCAAGACATTGTTGCTGCTCGTCTCTGACGGACAGAATTCAAGGTTCCTCGTTCTGAAGTCTGGAGAATAATCAATAAACCGTGGGCAACCCAAGATGCAGGGGTTGCCCACACTCGGAGATCACCGACGCGGGAGGACATTTTCATCAGATGTTCTTCCGCGTCGGTTTTTTGTTTGGCGATTGGCCGTTTGACTGGATTCCGCGTCGATTCATGCCCACACTTCTCTTGTCAGATTGGTTCGGCATTCAGGATGAATGACAACAACGATCCGAGGCTGGATGTTCCGGGGTCGGGCGTACAAATTTCAAAACTGGCCGCTCAAGCCTTCTTTGTTGTTGATCACTTACTGACGGCCAATTTTGAAATTTTAACACCCGATCCCTTCTTATTCCGATAGAGGCCAAACAATGGGCAGTCAAAAGTCGATTCAACCGGGATCTCCTTCGAGTGGAAGCGAAACACTACCACCTCCCATTAAGACCATTGTCGAGACATCGATCTATGGGAAGAACCTCGACGAAATGGAAGTATTTTATTCGGGAATCTTGAACCTGCGAGTCATTGCCAGGGAGACGGGGCGACACGTCTTTTTCATGGTTGGCCCGGGGAGCATGCTACTCATCTTCAATCCAGAAACGACTCTTCACGGACACCTTCTTCCGTCTCATGGCGCGACAGGTCCCGGGCATGTGGCACTGGGAGTGACCGCCGAGTCAATCGGGGCCTGGCGTGCGCGACTGATTGCTCATGGAATCGCGATCGAAAACGAACATACGTGGCCCAAGGGTGGACATTCGATCTACTTCCGCGATCCAAGTGAAAATTCTGTCGAATTGATCACTCCCAAGGTCTGGGGAACCCGTAACGGATGGTAAACCTTCAAAGCGAGGCATCAAAACGGGAAAACATCTGTTTTTCTCGACTAAAACAACGATCTCAGCAGGCCGTGACTGTTGAGAATTGACGTCATTTCAGGTACCCTTGCCGATTCAAGAAAAACCAATGCTGAGATCGCGGAATGGCGGTCCCTTCACCCCCTACGGGACGTCTTAATAGTCGTGATTCGCTCCGTCAAATCGGGTGAAACATGAGTAACTGGCGTTCCCTTCAAGGAATCGACGATTGGCTACTGGCGACGGAACTCCTGAAGACCCAAAACTACCCGACAATCCATCTCCTGAGGGTGCTCAAAACGATCGCGTGCAGGATATCGCGATCCAAGACGAGATGCGGACGAGCTACGTCACGTACGCCATGTCCGTCATCATCAGTCGCGCCCTTCCCGACGTGCGTGACGGGCTGAAGCCGTCTCAGCGTCGAATCCTGGTGGCGATGAACGACCTGAATCTCGGCCCCAGTTCTGGCCGGGTCAAGTGTGCCAAGATCTGCGGCGACACGAGTGGTAACTATCACCCGCACGGTGACGGGTCGATCTATCCGACGCTCGTTCGAATGGCCCAGAACTGGAACGTCCGCGAAGTTCTGATCGATAAGCAAGGGAACTTTGGTTCGCTGGCCGGAATGCCTCC
>JBAXBD010001039.1:0-1873 GCA_037142165.1 Schlesneria sp.
GGTGGTAAATTTGTCCAATTCGACCTCGTTCCAGAACGGCCAGTTCGCCCCGAGACACGTCACGAATATGAATGTACGACTTAACTGCTCGGCCACCTCCGTGCAATTCGATCTTTCGCCCCATTTGCAAATAAATTGTTGCACGAGGGATGATCTTAAATAATTGCTGCCTTGCCCCATAGACGTTCGTCGCTCGAACTGTCAGCAACGGAAACCCGTATTGCTTGTGATAGGCCGACAGCAAAAAGTCGGCAGCAGCTTTCGATGCCGCATACGGTGTACTGGGATTCATCGGGGCATGTTCGGTGACCTTTCCGACGCACGTGCCGTAGACCTCGGGTGACGAAATGTGCAGATATCTTTTTAAATAATCCTGACGCCGAAGATGGTTGATCATTTGTGACAGAGCCACACAATTGGTTTGAAACCAATGTTCGGGATGTTCCCAACTGGGAGCCACTTCGCTTTGAGCGGCGAAATTGACGATCCAGGCTGGCCGTTCCATGTCCAACAGGTCGAGTAGCGAGGGGAGATCGTGATTCATGTCGATTTGGTGATACGTGAATCGTGATCGATCTTCTCGTTCGAGGTATTTCAAGAATAACGAGGATCGTTCAGCCGAACGGCTGATGCCGATCACGCGGTATGCGGCTTGATCAAGTAAAAGATCAACAAAATCTTGACCGGAAAACGAATTAGCACCCAGGACAACGATCGTTCGTTTTCCTGGCTCAAAATCGGGAATCGTCTCGAGCGTCGACACGTGAATACCCAGCATCCTCGCTTGACTTCAAACTTGACTGACGAGGATGATCAAGTCGAGACGACCTCATTTCGAGGGCTCCATCAAAAACATAATCGACGAAAAAGTTTTCGCAACGTCAAATAAGGATGGTTTTGAATTATGAGAAAATTGGGCTCGATTCCTTTCGACGCTTAACGAGAAAACAATTGATGTCGCAAATCAGTCTCTTCAGGATCTGATTCAAGTCGATGACTTCAAGCATCCTCGATTTCCGGATGCGGGAAGCAATCTCTTTTGTTAAGTATCGCGTCAGCTTGGTGCTGACGTAACGTCGTTATTGTCTTCGTTCATACGCCCTCAATCGACGTTTGGTGCATACGAGACTTTGGACGAGTTTCCTTGATTCGACCTGAAATCAAAGGGAGTTAACTGCCAATTAAGATTCAGCTGCTATTTTGGATGAAACGGTCGTAATCCTCTGTGGATTCTCGAATTGGTCAATGAATCACGTTGTAAAGGAAACTCTCAATGCCAATGAAGTTGCTCACACTGGCGTGCGGACTTGCTTGCGGGGTCGGACTCGCAATGGCAGTCCAGGCTGCAGGAAGCCGTGGAACGGATGAAAGACAACCAGATCGTCGTGAAAACCTGGAAGAACACCGAAGTTCGACAAGATCGTATCGACGTGAACGGGATGACGACTTTGATCGGGATAACGAACGAGTTGATCGTCGCGAATTAGTGGAACGTGGCGAGCGCCGCAGGCCACCTCGATCATTCGAAGACGACCAGGATCAGCGATGGGAAATGGCTGCTCGTGATGACCGTGAACGCAGTCGACGCGGTGAAGAAGGCGGACGACCGGAATTCGGTGGGGCTCGTCGCGGCCGTGGAAACGCTGAGCCAAGTCCAGGTACCGAAGAGCGACGCGGTGATGGGCCACGTGGACCTGAAGGACGACGACCGGGAATGGGACGTCCTCGCGGCGGCCAACGGGAATTAGGGGAACGTGCACCACGCGGACGTCGTGAAATTGCCACCAGGGAACCGGGCGGGCGTCCAGAATCGCATCGACGACCAGAGCGTCGCGGTGAACGATTCGCCGAACATCGTCCCGGTGGGTATGGC
>JBAXBD010001040.1:0-1872 GCA_037142165.1 Schlesneria sp.
GCCGCACAAAGAAACAAAACGTTAGTAGTACGAAGAGCGCGAAGGAATCAGAGAATCAAACGCTTGATGCGACATTTCAGCCAGTTGTTGTTGAATTGATAAACCTCAACGGCCTCAGACATGGGCACTCCTCCGCCTCGTTCGGCGTCATGATCGCCAGAACTGCCACCATTTCTTGTGTTGTTTTTTTAACTGGCGCTGACATTCTGCTCGCCTCTCTTCGACGATGGCCTGAGCAAATGGAAGAAGTTTCCCTTTGTCGCCGACTGTGCATTCCAGTTCTCCTGATTTCGTCAGGAAATAATCACACATTTCAGGGTTATTTCCGAGTTTTGCGATGATTTCACGGTCTCGCCCTCCGTAACGGACGGCCGACACGCAGCAGACGCGCGCAGCCATGATTGCCTGTTCCGTTTCGTCGGGTGTCGACGGTTGGCGTACAAAATACGTGTCGGTGTATTTGTCGTCGAAGGGTGCAAGTAGATTCGGTGCTTCTGCCTCGGGCGCACCGCACCAAAGGCAATCGCCGCACCACTCGGTCGGCGAGGATGGATCATCAGCCGTAGAACGTGGACGGCCCGTTGTGTAAAAGGGACCGTCAGCGTTCTTAGGAAAACGAAACGGATGTCTGAAATAGGGTGTTTCCATGGATGATTGCCTTTGCTCGCGTAACGACTTTACCGACGAGGGTTCAGCGTTTTGTTTGGTAACGATTACCGCGCGACTTCGACTCGCCGGATCATCTCATCCGCCTCTTCAGCCCCAAACGTGAAGACAAGTTTGTCGCGCAGTGCGTCACGTGAGGTGTCATCCTTAATCGTGCCTGTCAGATAGACCTTAGCCGCAGAAGAAAATTCCGATTTGACCCCATCGAATTCAATTGATTCCAAGATCGTTGTGAGGCTGTGGAGCTTGCGTTCCGTCCATGTTTGATACAGTTGTTGCTGGCCGATGATGCCGCCTAGTACAAATGTGGCCGCACTAATGGTCAATACAGACATCGCTGTCGCCATAACCCAAAGCATGTGAACTGACCAAGTTCGCGATCGTAAATTCTTGATTGGCGCATCGTTATCCGCATCAGGGCGAGCGGATCGAGTGTCGCGCCACGTAAGCAGGGTGAGGACGGTGATCGAAATGGCCACGCCAGAGGCGACACCTTGAGTTGCACCCAAGCCAATACCAACCTGAAGCGGATTGAATTCAGGCGAATGGCCGTTGCGGAAAATGGATTGGTAATAGCCAGGCGCGACAGTCCCGATAGCGGCGCCAATCGCGGCGCCAACACACGCAAAAATGACGCCCCATAGCAGAACGTTTCGCAATGCGGTTTGGGGAGTCATCGTTTAGTCGCCGAACGTGAAAGGTAACTTCCCCGCGCTGAACCACGGGCTTGCAATCAACACGCCTTCACTTTGATCCACCAGCGACTGAGGGTCAAGTTGACTGACTCGCCCGGCCTTTCAGGAATCTCGCTCGATTCGATGCCTTTTTCCTGACCGATTGCCAATTAGCCAACCATCAGACCACCACGAAGGACCCAGCGCGGGCTTCGCCCGCAACCCAATCACGAGAAGAAATTGAACCACGAAATACACGAAAAAAATAGTCGAGGCGAGCCGGAGTGCGTCAGCCCCCGGACTCTTTTTTCCCACAAAATCCTCGCGCCGTGCAAAGAATTCAGACGTTAGTACTACGAAGAGCGCGACGGAATCATAACACGAAACGCTTAATCCAATCGTACAGCCTGGTGTTGTTAAATCGGTGAACCTCGATGGCAAAGGCAATCACACGATTGGAAAGTTCGTCGAATTCCACCTTCGCGCTCTTCGTACTACTAACGTTTTGTTTCTTTGTGCGGCGCGCAGATTT
>JBAXBD010001041.1:0-1870 GCA_037142165.1 Schlesneria sp.
GGATGGATCTCGCAGCATGTTTTTCACCGAGATCCAGAGGCATTTCAACCGGAGTCCGCCATCTTGGCCCATTCGCATTTGCTGGTACAACACCTCCTGAAGCAACTTGAGCATCACCAGCGCGATCGACACGATCGTCAACGACGCCCCGAGTGGCTGACAGTTCTGATCCATCAGACAGCGGCCTTATTCACCCCGCTGACTGGAGTTGGCCGGGTCGGTTCGCAATGCGAATACACGAACGACGGTTGGGAAGCACGGCTGTACCTCGGTTCGACGGAGATCGTCGGCGGGAAGGATGATGGCCATTCTCAACTGCGGGGGTTCGAACTGGATTTGTCCCGTTTGACCGAATCGTTCACGAAAGTTGATGAGTTTCAGTGGTACGTCGGTGCCTCGGTCGAAGGTGGTAATTCATCATTCATGTCGGTGGCCGGAAGCGTGGACGACAACAAAATCCGCCTGAAGGTGTATTCGCGTCCTCCGAAAGAGGCAGGGCCCGCATTCCGTCAGCACGCTGATGGCTCGCTCGATCCGGTCTGTTGATCAGCGCGAAGTATTAGCAGGTTTGGAATTGCGGATTTTGTGCCGCTTAGAAGTTGTCTCTAAAGACGCAGTTTCGTCTCTTTCTGCTGAGCAACGAGCGCTGCTTGACCAATGTTGGTCAAGCGGTCGAACCCGAACTCAGAAGACTGACAACGCCCCGGATTTGCTGGTCTCGCCCTCATTGGGAAACCTATCTGACCAATTATCAAAGAAAACTGCTTGATTGACGGGTCGTAGGCGTTTCACCACAATCATGTCCACAGGGAAAGTCTCATGTTGCTGCCCGAATGACGTGCCAATCGATTGTGTTTGAGGAAAATCTATGAACAGTTCGCCATGCGATTTTTCGAAAAGCTCATGGGTTATCACGTCGGCTGTTTTTTTTCTGTTTGTGGCCGGATGTGGCTTTGCCGAGTACGAAGCTCGGTTAGCAGAAACGAAAAAGTACTATGCTTATCTCGATAAAATTGAGCAATCGCTTTCTCCAAAATGGTCCGCTGCAGCCAATCTGATTGACTTGCGAGTCCCGAACCAGTTCACACCCATCCCTCCTGCAGCCTTGATTCAAAAGGACGATGGGACGTTCGAACAACCGGCAATCGATCCGCGTCAGCCCGACTATTTGAATTTGATGTTTCCCGAATTACATGGCGCATGGGAATCGGTCTTCAAAGTCGCCAAAGGGGGCGGCGCGTTTGAAGAACGTAAGGGATACATTTATGTCCTCAGCAACTATTGGGAACTGGCAGGCGAGCACGCCACTGATGCGGGCGAGTTTGTGAACAACCTGAAAGTCTATCTTTCTGAAAAACTTCGAATTCCAGCTTCGGACGAGACAACTCAGGTCCATCCCAAAGTTTCTCCGGCCTATCAGGTCCAGTCCACTTTTGATGTCTGCAGCTTCAAAGGGAAAGACATTGATGGGACGAACTACACCTTTGAAGTCTATGGAAAGAAAATTGGCAGTGTGATTGGCGTCATCGTGGTCGTCTTGCCGGAAGGGATCGAGAACGCACAAAAGGTCAACGAGCGAATTCCAATGATGCTGGAATCATTCAACTTTACGTCGACACCGCCAAAAGTGGGCGCCGACAAAAACGCCGTCCAATCCAAACCATCTCCCGTAGGCGGGTTTTAGAGTCGATTCAAGTCCCGAATCACGTCGTGTGCCGCTGATCAACGTCTATCGAGCGTATTCTCATTGAAGCTGCTAGCGGCAGAATGCTTCCGTGAGTGGCACCCGGTACCCAAAGCTGCGAATCCTCGTCGGTAGATTTCTTGAGAAGATTCTCGAAAAAATGCCATTTTTTTGAAAAATGGTATT
>JBAXBD010001042.1:0-1869 GCA_037142165.1 Schlesneria sp.
TAGCGATGAAGATCAGGTTTCCGTGACATTGACGAAAGGCTATTGGCTGGGGGAATCGGAAGTGACGCAAGGACAATGGCAAAAGTTGATGGGGACGACCCCTTGGAGCGGTAAGGAGTACGTCAAAGAAGGGGGTGACTACGCCGCGAGTTACGTCAGCCATGACGACGCTGTTGAGTTCTACAAGAAATTGACGAGTCAGGAACGGGCCACCGGAAAATTACCCAAGGGCTGGAAGTATTCGCTGCCGACTGAAGCGCAGTGGGAGTATGCGTGCCGCGCCAGTACAACGACGCGATTTTCGTTTGGCGAGAACGAGTTACAGTTGGGCGATTATGGATGGTTCAACGGGAACGCAGACGATAAGAAGGAGGAGTACGCGCACCAGGTCGGATTGAAGAAGCCGAATGCATGGGGATTAAAGGATATGCACGGCAACGTTTGGGAATGGTGTAGCGACTGGAAAGCAGCGACGCTCGTTGGTGGCCGAGGCCCTCAAGGTCCGTTATCAGGCTCGGACCGGGTGAATCGGGGCGGCGGCTGGAGCAGCCGCGCCGTCATCTGCCGGTCGGCGAACCGGTACTACGACTCACCCGGCTACCGGTACAACTACTTGGGCTTCCGTCTGGCCGCAGTTCCTGATTGAGTAGGGCGGCGGAGCCGCTATCAAACAAGAAACAGTGAGCGGAGCCATTCACGCAGGTTCGCAGGGAGGGGCCGAAGCGGCCAGAGAGTAGACAAGTGAGAGTAGAAAGTAGAATTAACAAATCCCGGTTGAATCAACTTGCACCTTCAGGCACCCAATCATGCGTTTTATTCTTACCCTGATCATTCTGTCATGCTTGATCAGAACAGATTTCGCCAATGCTCAATCGCCCAAGAAATACGCACTGCTGATCGCGGTCACGAAGTACGAGCATTCGGGGATGAACAAACCGCAATTAGAGTATCCCGAGGCCGACGCCACCGAACTTGGTGACTTACTGAAATCGTTTGGGTACGAAGTTGATCTGCTGCTGGGTACACGGGCGACCCAAACTGCCGTCCGCACGAAACTCGAATCACTGAATGAAAAAGGTGAAGCGGACGGGGTCATTCTGATTGGATTATTTGGGCATGGAGTTCTGCTTGATGCCGGTTCGGGACAAGATCCTGAAGGCTGTTTTTGTCCATATGATGTCCCTGTTCGATTGGTGAAAAGCCGTGACGGAACAGTTCTCAACGACGACAACGGCGAACCGATGATCGAACCTGACCCGAAAAAACTCATCAAAGTGGCGGAAATTCTGCTCTCTTTACGAGTCGCCAAAGCGGGAAATCGAGTTGTTCTGGCGGACTGTTGCCGCAAGGTCCCCAACCAGGCACGAGGTCGAAACCTGAGCGTCGGTGCCAGCTTCAAAGTCTCTGACATTCCCGATAACACAGCGGTCCTGTTTGGATGCTCACCGAACCAGCAAGCGTTCGAACACAAGGACTGGGGACATGGAGCATTCACGAAGTGCCTGTTAGACGAATTAAACGACCTGACCCGAAACGGCGAGGACGCCACGACGGGAATCCTCGCGGATCGCTTAAAGAAAAGGGTTCCAAAGCTTGTCGCCAGTAAGAACCAGTCTGACAAACAAATCCCCAAGCCATTTTCGAATGATTCGATTGATCTTCAGTTGACGTTGCCAGTGAGCACAAAATTTGAAGGAACAAAAGCCGGGGACAGGAAGGAATTGGCATCGGGGATCTTCTTTCGCTGGTGTCCCGCAGGGACATTTACGATGGGAAGTCCCAAGTCGGAAACAGGTCGTGATAGCGATGAAGACCAGGTTTCCGTGACATTGACGAAAGGCTATTGGCTGGGGGAAACGGAAGTGACGC
>JBAXBD010001043.1:0-1869 GCA_037142165.1 Schlesneria sp.
ACTGAACGACGGGTTGAACGCCTTGCCCCACCGCGACACGTTCACGAATCTCTGAAGCGAACTGCTCGAGCGATTTGACCAGGGGAATCTGACGGGCTGACGGATTCCACTCTTGCAGGACCGAGAGTAACCGGTCGTCCAATTCATTGAGTCCACGCAGGAAATTCAGAATCCGTTCATCCACTCGAATCGCCGAGAAAATCAATGGTGAGCCGGCAGACTGCTGGATCTCGATCAGGCGCAGACGGCGTAACGTCCCGTTTGGAGAAAACGCGTCCCACACCGACGAGCCGTATAACTGACACGCCAGGGAAACAGTCGCTGCGGGGATTCCGCGAGCCTGTGGACATTGCGCCAGGAGATCGTAGAACTCTTCATCAAGTTCGATCGCCGCAGCGAGCAGGAGGACTTCACACTCGATATCAGTAAGCTGAAGTTTCTTCGCTAATTGCACGCACGCCGGAGGAGGCGAGCCAGCGACCTCAGTCGACCACGGCGACGTAGGAAATGAACCAGTGTTCGACCCCGACCGAAGACGCTTCTTCAGAATCGTCAGGCGAGCATGAAGGTCCAGCTCGCTATTTTTCTGCCACGCAATATTGGCAGAATCGCGATGACGATGATTCATAGTTCAATCTCCAATTGGGGATCAAACTCAAATCCCAAGCCGTTTCGCTTGACGAATCGACTTTCAATACCGTCTACAGAGATGCTGAGCCGATATTTGCCATGCGTGCGATTCGGAAGGTTGAAGACCAGTGACAGGGGTGAAGCATGGCTGCTGCTGGGGTCAGAACGAATCGGTCCTGGAGGTTGCTGATTATCCAGACTTACCAAATTCAATATTGGTTCGGCCTTCGGACGCAGCGGATGTTTTAGCGTGACAATCAGAATGTTGCGTCCGTTTTCAGTCAGCGTCAGCGCTGAAGCTCCACCGGCACTGACGACAATTTCCGGCGCGATGTCAATCGGAACCATTTTGCAGGAACTAAGATCGCCTCGAGCAGAAATGAACGTGACGGCGAGCAAGAGTCGGCCACTGATCCAGTTCGCGTTGGGGTTTAGTTGTACGAAGAGGAGGCGATTATCCGCTTTGTCCGGACGATAGTCAGATTTCTCGGGATGGAAAGTCTCGATTTCGCGGAGTGTTGTAGTCCCATCTTCTGAGTAGACCTCTGTGTAAATCACCACACTCACGGCACGATCGATGCGCTGACCTGCGATTGAAATCACGTCGCCTGACACCGCCGAAACAAACGCTGGCAGGTTGGTCCTCATATCGCCGTAGTAAATACGAGTGATGACTGGTGCGAGTTCGGTCCCGACGTACACACCAAAGTCACGCCCGTCTGGCTGCACAGTACCCCGCGAAAGAACTGGAGCGACCACCTTCGATCGACGTGAGCTGTCAATCAGGATTGGAGTCACAACGTAGACTTCCGAGTGCCGATAGGGAGTCTGCGAAAAGAGCGTCCAGAGTTTCGACATTTCGTCAGGCTGCATCGGTTGCCAGAGAATGCGAACTCGCTCTTTCTGGCGATGCAGGTCAAATTCGTCCGGATTATTGCCCGCCGTGGATTCGCGGATGTACTCCGGCGATAAAACGCTGTTGTCCTGCAGGACCTGTTTGGCCACACCCAGCAGACGATGATCCGCTTCTTCTTTTGCATCATCCTCGACAAAGGGTGTCAACAAATAATGAAGCTGAAGCGCCAGCGCAGGCGCGTCCTCGCGGCGCGGCTGGCCGTTGGGATTCACATCCATGTTTCGAAACGCCGCGTTCGGCGTCGTCAGAAACAGATAGAGGTTGAGCCGTTTCGAACTCGAAGCTCGATCCGCATTTGCGCGGTCGAGCGGCCAAGTTGAGAC
>JBAXBD010001044.1:0-1868 GCA_037142165.1 Schlesneria sp.
GTCCTGCTTGACTGAAGAGGTTTTGACCTGCTTGAGGGACGAGTGTTGAGCCGAACGGAAGGATTGGCAGAAGGGTATTGTCAACCTTTGGATATCCGACGGTTGGTTTGATATCAAAGTTGAAGTCGACACCAATTCGTTCGAAGAATCGGTCAGCGACGGTGATGAACCGGACTTCGATGGTCACTTGCAGGTCTTGCAGACGACGAAGCTGAGCCAGCAAATCTGCGATTTCTTCGTGAACCTTTTGCGTCTGGCGGATGACCAGACTCAATGTCGTTTCAAACGGTTGAACCCTGGCTTGTCCCCCCGCCTGTTCCCAGGTATCCGGAGAAATTGTCGAGGTAATCAGATTCGTCAGCTCTGTGAAATCCGTACTTCGCCGAGCACCGTTCAATCGTGAATCTTGTTCGCCAGGAATATTAAATCCATTGGCATTTGGACCAACCTGTGCAAATGCCTGTCCTGTGAGGCCGTTATTGAGAAACGCCTGATTTGCGAAACCCTGGCTTGAACCAGGAACTCCACCGAATCGCGGTGACGCAGCCGTTGAATCCGTACCGAAGTTCGGGATCGTGACGACCAGATCCGCCACGTTGTAGGTTGCATTGATCAGTTCGCCCCGTTGACGAACGTGGTTCGTGATCTTCAAAACTTCATCACCAACCATGTACCCGAGTTGGAAGCGTTGCAGGATCAGGTTCAATGCACTCTTGACAGTAATACTGTCGACATCGATGGAGATGGCCGTGTTTGAGCTGACCCCTTCTTCTTCCAGGCCCGCCTCGTCGAAGACGATGTTGATATCGGCAACCGCCTTGATCTTTCGGATGACATCAACCAGCGGCACATTGTCTTCGTGCAGCGAAATCTTGCGTTGCAGGTTCTTCTCGATCTGAATCTCTTCTTCGCTCTTATTGCGGTTGTCTACGCCGTACTTGCCTTTACGCTTGTTGACGTTCTCCCACATCTTCTTGTCGAACGAAAGCGGATGATCATCGCTCAAGTCATGCACGAGACCACGCTCAACGTCGTTACCGACCTTCAGCCGAGTCTCCTCTTTGTCGCTCTTCAAGTCTTCGTTGAACTTGTTTTGCAGAGCAAGTTGCCCTTTGATCACCATCACAACGACGGACGGATCTTTCGGATTCAACTCTTTTGCTTTCTTGGCAACAATGACTGCTTCCGCATATCGCTGTTGCTTGTAGAGCTCGTTATACTCTTCGACAAGCTTGACCATGTCCTGATCGATGCGGACAGCAGCCTTGATCTCCTTTTCGATCTGATCCTTCACACGTTTGTTCTCTTCGTTCAATGCAATGTTGGGTGCCTTCTGCTCGATTTCTGTTCGCAGTACGCTCCGTGTGCGGTTCAGCTGTTTCATGAGTGGGGCAGCCGATTCAGTCGAAAGCTCGGCGTTTTCGACCTTTGCCATCGTCTGGTCGATCAGTTCCAGGGCCTTCTGTGGATCGGTTTCTTTCAATCGTTCCGCTTTGAAAACCGAATTCAAAACTTCTGCCCGGACACGCTCGAATTTCACGAGCTGTTCCTGTTGAGCAGCATCCATCGGCGTCTGATCGGAAAGTCGTTCTGCTTGTTCGCTTGCCATTTGAATGCCACTACGGTTGGCTCGTGGTGCCAGATCACGCAGGTAATCGTTGAGCCGTTGCGTTCGGACGGGATCGAGTCGTTCGCCGGAATCGAATGCGGCTTTGAACGCCTGATAAGCGAGTTCTCGTTTTCCCTTTTTCAGTTCGGCCATTCCCTTGGTGTAAAGCTCACTTGCGGAAAGACCGGCTTGAGCGATTTCAGGGAGGTCGTCGTTTTCGGCAACTTGTGTTCCACTGGCGCCAACCAGGTTACCTCGG
>JBAXBD010001045.1:0-1864 GCA_037142165.1 Schlesneria sp.
TCCATTGCTCCAGGTCTGGAATTTGCTTGTCCTTGAGCTTTCCTTTTGGGGGCATTTGCAGGTCCCCCAGATGACGGACTGCATTCACCAGTCGGCTTTGATCCGATTTTCCGGGAACAATTGCCGGTCCGTGTTCGCCGCCGGTCATTAGTGCCTCCCGAGAATCCAGTCTCAGCCCGGCTTCCTGTTTTATCGGCCCATGACATTTCTGGCAGTGTTCTATCAATAGGGGGCGAATGTTCCTTTCAAACAGGCTGGCTCCGTCGTCAGCAGAAAGTTCCGTTGCTGCAGCGGGTACAACCAAATTCAAAATCGACAGAAACAGAAGTTGGAACAACCCGAGCCGCCGTTGTACTCGGGGTTTTCGACCAACAGCATTCAGCAGTCGAATCATCAATCCATCGTGCCTCGTGAAGTTTGCCCGATTCCTGAATCAAAACCCGCGACGTCACTATAGATAAACAATCATTGATCAAAACGCGAGAACCAATGAGGGAGAATTCTTCACGAGCGTTACTGTCCCAGTTCGCACCAGGCGCGACCGAGGTAGTGCAAAAGGTCTGACGCGATCATCCCTGGTTTGGAGAGTTCTTCGGCGGCGAGGTCGCCTGCCAGGCCGTGCAGATAAACGCCTAACTGGGCCGATTCGAACGCGGGCATCCCTTGTGCCAGTAAGGCGACGAGAACTCCGGTCAAGACGTCACCCGTTCCGCCGGTGGCCATTCCGCTGTTGCCAGTCGAATTGATGGCGACTCGGGTTCCGTCCGTAATGACGCTGTTCTTTCCTTTGAGCACGACGATGACATTGTGTTTCTTCGCGAATTCTGCGGCGTGCTGCTGGCGATTCTCGTGAATCGTTGCAATCTCTAATCCCGTCAGACGAGCGAATTCGCCGACATGAGGGGTGAGAATTCGAGGGGGAGCGTCGGGGCTTCGCTTGAGGAAATAAGGGCGTTTGGCCAACTGGTTCAACGCGTCGGCATCGAAGACGCTTGGATGGGGAATTGTATTGTAAAGGCTGGTGACGAGATCCAGCAGTCCAGCAGATTGACCAAGACCAGGCCCCACTGCAACGGACGATTGCCGGTCGATCACCTGTTTCAACGGCAGCGCAGCTGCATTTGTCAGACGGCCATGTTCATCATCGGGCAAGCCGATCGTGAGATACGACGGTTCGTACGATGCCACGATCTCGAGGATTCCATCGGGGACGGCAACCGAGACAAGGCCCGCGCCACCGCGCAATGCAGCCGTCCCTGAAAGACATGCGGCGCCGCTCATTCCCCGACTGCCAGCGATGATCAGCGCCCGACCACAATCACCCTTGTGAGCGTCATCCTTTCGAAGTGGAGCGGATGGAACAGTGTTCACAAGTTGTAACGAAAGTGAATCAGACATCGGGTCCCTCTTGTCTTGATTGGCGAGCGATTAAACTCGCAAGATACCCGCCTTTGAACCCCGCGTCGATATTCACGACAGCAACATTTGCCGCGCAACTGTTTAACATGCCTAATAGTGGTGCGAACCCACCCAGGTTGGCTCCGTACCCGACACTCGTCGGCACGGCGATGACTGGGACACTGACCCAACCGGCGACAACCGATGGCAAGGCCCCTTCCATACCGGCCACGACGACGATCGCGTCCCCCGTGGCAAGGCGGTCTCGCTGAGCGATCAGACGATGAGGCCCGGCAACTCCGACATCCAGAACCAGATCGGTCTCACATCCCATCCAACGGCTGGTCTCGACCGCCTCTTCCGCGATCGGTCGATCGCTCGTTCCGGCCGAGACGACGATCACTCGACCTCTCTGTTGTGTCGGTGCATTGAACTGCGTCAGCGTCTTGGCCACAGGATTGTATTT
>JBAXBD010001046.1:0-1853 GCA_037142165.1 Schlesneria sp.
GTGCCAGCCACCCAGGAATAGAATTGCTGCGACCGCGCTGACGGCGAACATGCTGGAATATTCGGCCAGGAAGAAGATTGACCAGCGAAAACCGCTGTACTCCGTATGAAAACCGGCAACCAGTTCGCTCTCGGCCTCAGCCAGGTCGAACGGTGCTCGCTTCACACTGGCTGTTGCAGTTGTGAAATAACAGAAGAAGGCGAGGAATGTGAATGGGTCATGCAGGATGAACCAGTTCCAGAAGCCACCCGACTGCATGCGACCAATCACCTGAAAATTCAGTGATCCGGCGATCATCAACGGGATTAAGGCACAAATCGCCATCGGGATTTCGTAGCTGACCATCTGGGCGGCTTCTCGCATCGCACCGAACAAGGCCCATTTCGAACCACTGGAATACCCCGCAAGAATAATCCCCAGAACTTCGAGTGACATCAGGGCCAGAATCAGGAAAGCACCACATTCGGCCGCTACCGCGATCCAACCGTCAGAAATCGGCAGCACCATGCAGGCCGCGAACGAGGCAATCGTCGCCAGATACGGGGCCATTCGGAAAACGAGAGCGTCTGCTTCCTTGGGAACAAGGTCCTCTTTCTGGATCAGCTTGATCCCGTCGGCGATGGTCTGCAGCCAGCCGAAACTGCCGCCGACACGTGTCGGGCCAAGACGGTCTTGAATTCGACCTGCAACCTTACGTTCAAGCCAGATATAGAAGACTGGCAAGCCGCCGAACAAGCCAAGTAACAGTCCTGCGTGAGTGAACGCTGCGGCTAAAAAGGCAGTTAGCAGCAATGTGTCCGAATCGGCAGGCATCTTCGTCAGCGACGAAATCGTCCTGGAAATAAAGTCTTCTAATGTGAGAGCGGCAAACAAGCCGTGCATGGGTGTGTCCATTCGAATACAAGCCCACAAGTGCCAGATTGGCCCGAGGCGGGGCAACTATGCCAGATGGGTATTAACGATTCAAGCGAGCCGCCCTTCTTTCGTTGCCATTCCCACGAATGGGAAGTTTTTGACACGTGCATAACTCCCCGTTTTACTGAGTGGAAGAACGCATAATCGACGCAGAAAACGGGTGAAAATGAGCGTCGGTTTGTCTGTGAAAATCGGTTAATAAGTCAAGGCTTGGCTTCTGTTGCGTCGAAGGGAAGGTTTCCTGTCTCGATCCTCATAACAGACGGATGGCAGCGGAAGCATAGGCTGCTACTTGATTTTCAGCCGGTCCGTCCGATATTGTCCACATGGATTGGTTCGCCCAAGTGACTCTGCGAGCCATCATTCGATCGCTCAGTTTGACGAGGTACTTAATGGCAAAAAAGAAAGCCACGGGAGGGCTTGAAGGTTCTCGCATCCGCGTAAAGCCTGGCGTCAATTCGCCCGAGTTCCCCGATATTTCCATGGCAGGATGGACCGGCTCGGTCGTCGAGACCTCGGGCAAGGCTCCCGCACAGTCTGTCATCGTCGAATGGGATGGTCCGACACTCGCCGCCATGCCCAAAGATTACCTCGAAAAATGCGAATCCCAGCAACTCTACCACTTAATGGCCAGTCTCAAGGCCGACGACGTTGAACCATTGACGTAAGTAGCTGTGGGGTCGGGCGTTCAAATTTCAAAATTTCACAATTGGCCATCCAGGCGATTTCGGGAAACAAGGTGATCAAGTGGGCCAATTTTGAAATTTGAACGCCCGACCCCCTCTTCGAAACGCCGCGATTTTCCTACAATACATCGACGAGACAATCAAAACAGATTTCGTTGAGCAAGGATTTGTGGAATGTCGAACGCGTTAAAGCTGGGTGTGAACGGTGCCGCCGGTCGAATGGGCCAGCGTGTGGTCGCTCTGGCGACCCAG
>JBAXBD010001047.1:0-1851 GCA_037142165.1 Schlesneria sp.
AAGTTGAACTTGCTGGACTTCGGCCGCAAGCGTTGGCGTTGTCACCGGACGGTCGATTGCTTATTGCTTCGGGAAAAACGAGCGAATTGATCGTCATTGATCCGGAGACCGGCGAAATCCGACAGAAGGTTCTCTTTCCAGACGATTCACAGTTAACGCCAGCTTCGGGGGTCGCAGTACTAAATCTTCTGGAACGTCGTGCCCCGGATCGTCGTGGCCAGGTCAGCTTTACTGGATTAATTTTTTCGCCGGATGGTAAGCAGATCTATCTCAGCAACGTTAGCGGTACGATCAAGGTTTTTGACGTCAAAGAGGACGGGAAGGTTCACGCGTCGCATGTGTTTTTGCTGCCGGAGGCCAAAGCACCTCGTCGCCCGGCTGAAATCCCCAGTGGGTTGGCAGTCAACTCGGATGGTTCGCGGCTTTACGTTTGTGGGAATTTATCGAACCGCCTGCTTGAACTCGATACGTCGACCGGCACCACACTGCGAAGTTTTGATGTCGGTGCGGCTCCCTACGATGTTGTCCTCGTTGGTAACAAAGCGTACGTGAGCAATTGGGCCGGACGACGTCCAGACGAACAAAGCGTTCGTGGACCGGCTGGCCGTGGCACCGAAGTTCGCGTCGACCCGATTCGACACATCGCCAGTGAAGGGTCTGTCAGCATTGTCAATCTCGAAGGTCAAGCAGAAACCGTCGAATTGATCGTCGGATTACATGCTTGCGGACTGGCCACGTCACCCGATGGACAATACGTCGTCTGTACGAATGCGGGCAGCGATCACTTAAGCGTCATCGACGTTGCTGCACTGAAAGTGGTCGAAACCATCTGGGCGAAGACCAGGCCCTCAGATTTGTACGGTGCTTCTCCCAATGCCATCGCCTTTCATCCCTCGGGAAATAAACTGTTTGTTGCCAACGGAACACAGAACGCAATTGCCGTATTCGATTTCGACCCCAAAGAGAAGGGCGACTCTCGACTCACCGGTTTGATTCCTGCTGGCTGGTTCCCCGGTGCCGTTGTGTTTGATGCTCATCGAAACGCCATATGTAGTGCCAACATCAAAGGGTTACCTCAGGCACCCAAAAAGAAGCCGAACGGAGACGAGGGTTACAACTCACATCATTACCACGGTTCGGTGTCGCTGATGCCGATTCCCAATGAAGAACAGCTTCCCCAGCTTTCGGAACGAGCTGCGAAGAACATGCGGCGTGCAGCAATCGCTCAAGCAGCACTGCCGGCGCGAACTGGCCAGCCCGCACGTGCGATCCCAGAGCGGATTGGAGAGCCGAGCTTAATCAAGCACGTCGTCTACGTTATCAAAGAGAATCGCACTTACGATCAGGTCTTTGGTTCGCTGCCACAGGGTAACGGTCGCCCGGATCTGTGCATTTTCGGGGACGCGGTCACACCCAATCAACATAAAATGGTGCGAGAATTCGTCTTGCTCGACAACACCTATTGCTCGGGCATTTTGAGTGCCGACGGACATCAGTGGAGCACAATGGCATTCGCAACCGATTACCTCGAGAAAAGCTTCGCGGGCTTTCCGCGCAGTTATCCCGACGGAATGGAAGTGAACGACGAATCCGATGCGATCTCATATTCACCCGCAGGGTTTCTCTGGGATAACGCGATTGCTCACAAAGTGTCGATCCGAAATTACGGTGAATTCATGGCACCCGTGGTCCGTTGGAAAGATCCTCAAAAAAAAGGAAAACCAAACTTTCTCGCTTGTTATCGCACCTGGAAAGATGACTCGAAGGAAGTGATCTTCGAGAGCAGCCCCACGATCGAATCGATCAGATCGTTTTCTCCCACGGATTACGTAGGCTGGGCAATGGCGGTAC
>JBAXBD010001048.1:0-1850 GCA_037142165.1 Schlesneria sp.
AAAAAGCCTTGTCCACACTGTTTGTGAACAAGGCTATTGTGTGCAAGCGAGGTCGACGGGGCTCGAACCCGCAACCACCGGATCGACAGTCCGCAAGATACGAGTTCTACTGGCCTATCAGATAAACAGTTACGGCAACAGACAATCGTCGTTGCACCAACGAACGCAAAAACTGACGAAAAGCCCTTCGATTCGAATTCGGCGGGATCGGTTCGGCGGTTGCTGCGTATCGACGACGACTCATTAACAAGGATTGATAGTTATCGAAAAGAAATGGCATTACGATAACCAAAACAAGTGGCTGGAAACGGTTGCCTGTTTATATTTTTTTTCGGACATCATGGTGGGCGAATGTCGCCCCAAACGACACATCGCGTGAATGTGTCGCGAAAACCAGGAAATTGCGACATGTTTTATGGACATGTCGCTACTGGCGACGTAAGCTCGAATCATGAAAAAGGAATTGCAAACGCGGAACAAAGCGCAAGATGTATGGCGCGCCGAAGCGCCATACAACGGTTTGCCGTTATTGCCTCCTTCGATTGACCTTGAGACCAAAACAATCCTCAAGCGGTGCATTCCGGCAAGGGCCGCACTGGCTGAACTGAAACAAGCGGCGGAACGGATTCCGAATCAGGGAACGCTCATCAATACAATGCCACTCCTGGAAGCCCAGGCCAGTTCGGAAATCGAGAATATCGTCACGACAACCGACCGCCTGTTCCAATACCGTCACGACGCCGATGCAGCGGACCCGGCGACGAAGGAAGCTTTGAGGTACAGCCAATCTCTGTTTGACGGGTATCACTCTCTGATTCAACGCCCGTTGAACACTCGAACGGCCGAGAATGTCTGTTCAATTATCAAAGGGATGGATATGAAGGTTCGTCGCGTACCGGGAACGGCACTTGCCAGAAATTCAGGCGAAATTGTTTACACGCCTCCCGTCGGCGAAGACCTGCTCAGAAACCTGCTTGCCAATTGGGAGAAATTTCTTCACGACTGTAATGATCTGGACCCACTGATCCGTATGGCAGTCGGTCATTATCAATTTGAAGCCATCCATCCTTTTACCGACGGGAATGGACGGACGGGACGAGTGATCAATAACCTGTTCCTGATTGAGCAGAAGCTGTTGACCATGCCGATTCTGTATCTCAGTCGATACATCATTCAACACAAGGAGGAATATTATCGACTGCTGCTTGACGTGACCCGCCACGATGCATGGGAAGAGTGGGTCCTTTATATTCTGAAAGGGGTCGAGGAAACCGCTCTCTGGACCACAGCGAAGATTGACGCAATTCGATTGCTGACCGTGCAGACGGTCGACTACGTTCGCAAGAAGCTCCCCAAGATTTACAGCCTTGAATTAATTAACGTCATCTTTGAACGACCGTATTGCCGGATACAGAATCTTGTTGAAGCGAAAATTGCGGAGCGTCAAGCCGCATCCCGCTACCTGAAACAACTCGCCGATATTGGTGTTTTAAATGAACAGGCCGTTGGTCGAGAAAAGTTGTTCCTGCATCCCAAGTTCTTGACCCTGTTGATTCGGGAACCCAACTCCTTCCCGGAATACTCATGAACGAATTCGAAAGCCAAGTCGTTTAAAAATCAATTTCTGCTCTACCTAGATCGAATTGGCCAGACAGTGTACGGCCAATTGAGAGAAATGCCTTCAGCAACGAAAGGAGCCGTAGTTTCCCGGAAACCTTCGAAAGGGGGCGCTGTGCAATTGCAGTCGGCACCATCGCTCGTTGGCCAGAAAAGCCAGTCAGTGACTGGCCAAAGCAAAAAGCCTTGTCCACACTGTTTGTGAACAAGGCTATTGTGTGCAAGCGAGGTCG
>JBAXBD010001049.1:0-1847 GCA_037142165.1 Schlesneria sp.
GGTTAAAGCGAACGTCAAAGCCCAAGCCATCGTCCAAGGAATTGTCGTTGGAAGCGGCAAAAACAAAACTGATTGACATTCAGGATCACTTGGAACGGCTGTCAGGTTCGGCTGACCACGCACACTGAGCTTTCGATCAACTCCATCGCATTCGAATCCGAGGAAGCCCGGGTTCGTATGCGACGGGGTTTGTGTTCGGACGGGCCAAAGTCTTCCCCAATTGTAAATTTGGCTAACGCAGCTCAGGACGAAATAACCGTTCGGAAGAAGTGACAACAGTTTTCATCACTTCGATGACACTCCGTAAAAACACATGTCGTTTCCGCACGTGACAAATACGTTATCTTCTGTTCCTGAAGAACCCGATATCTATTGAAAAACTCTTGTTTTCATGGGTTTTTACGAAGTCGAGGGTGACGAGCGACTCCCCGAATCGCGGTGATTCACGCGAGAGACTTCATTGTTTCGGACGACAAGAAATCGGTTTGCGAAATTTGGCATGGCGCATGCATTTTCCCTTCGTCGTGTGAATGAGAAATGTTCAAAGGGATTCAGAGGAAAGGGAAAGATCATGTTACGAAAAACAGTCGTTGGTCTGGTTGCTGTTGCGAGCCTGTTGATTGCTTCGGCGGGAACCGCATCAGCTCACGGTCATTGCGGACATCACCACGGTGGTTATGGATACGGCGGAGGATTTCGAGGGGGATACGGATACGGCGGATATGCTCCGCGAGTGATTGTTCCCACTCCACCGATCTATGCTTACCCACCAGCAGTTGGGTATGGATATGGCATGCAGCCGGGATATGGTCCCGGCATCGGTTACGGTTATGCACGTCCCGGCTTTGGTCTTTCGACACCCGGCTTCGGAGTGTATATCCGGTAAATTCATCGTTCGTTCAAACGGCTGCCGCCGTCAGATCGCGACGGCGGCAGTCTCGGGTTCCGGTTGCCAGTCGATGAGCTGAAACTCGACGCTCTCGCGGCCCTGGAAGCGATTGATTGTCGGCTGGAAACAGATCGAAATCTTGCCGTTGTGCTTGACCATTTCGTCCGCCCATTCCCCTTTACCGAAAGCGATGCCTCGCATCTTAGTTCCGTACTGACCGACAAAAATCGATAGGTGTCGTTCTCCTTCCCCCATCTTTTTCGGTGGACCAGCCAGTTCCACGTTTGAAGCCACGAAGACTGGTCGCGGGTTTGCCGCACCGAACGGTCCCAGCTTTTCCAGTTCTGTGACGGAACGAATCGTGATGTCACTCAACTGGACTTCGGCATCAATCGTGATCTCGGCCGAGCCTGGTTTTGAATCATGGTTTTCAGTGACATATTGCACGAACGCCAGGCGGAATGCATCGATTTCTTCGGGGCGAATCTTGAGTCCAGCGGCCGCATGGTGTCCGCCGTACGTTTCCAGCAGGTCCTGACAGGCTGCCAGGCCCGCATGTAGATTGAAACCTGCAAACGATCGTCCCGATCCTTGAGCGTACCCGTTGACTCCGCCCAGTGCGATCATGATTGTCGGCCGCTGGAAGTGCTCTGCGACTCGCGTGGCAACAATCCCGATGACTCCAGGGTGCCATTCAGCGTGTGATAAAACGAGGGCACGGTGATCGGCCCATTCGGTGTGTTCTTCAACCAGCTCTTTGGCTTGCTTCAAGATTCGCCGTTCGACAGTTTGCCGATCTTTGTTGAGACCGTCGAGATACTTGGCGAGCGCAATCGCTCGCTCGTTATCGCTTGTTGTCAGCAATTCAACAGCCAGCCTGGCCTGCCCCAATCGACCTGCAGCGTTGATTCGGGGACCGACGGCAAACGCGCGCGTTTGCCGTCGGTCCCCGAATCAA
>JBAXBD010001050.1:0-1839 GCA_037142165.1 Schlesneria sp.
CTGTGGAGCAGGGGGCGTTACCAGTTATGACCCGGCAAACGGAAAGATCATCTGGAAGTGTGCTACGTCTGCCGTGCGAGTGGCCAACGCTATTGCCTTCGATCAAGAGCATGTGTTCGTAACAAGTTTGCGTCCCAACCCGGAAGTCATCTGTATTGCTGCAAACGGACATGGTGACGTCACAAAGTCCCATATTTCCTGGCGTTTACCGAAAATCGGCAGCGATCGTACCAGCCCGATTTATTACGATGGCTTATTATATGTTCTTGCAGAAGACGGTCGCCTTTCATGCATTCAGTCTGCAACGGGTAAGATTGAATGGACCAGGCAACTGGAAGGGACTTTCATGGCCTCGCCCGTGATTGCGGGCCCATTTCTCGTCTGTGCGAACGAAACCGGGTTAACATTCTTAGTGCGAACAGCAGGGGGCATTACCCCTTTGATCACAAATGCAATCCCTGATGGAATTGTTGCCACCCCAATCATTGCAGGTGACTCAATTTTCTTCCGGACCAACGGACAGCTTCACCGGGTCGTTGCCCTGAATCCCCAGCCGGTTGTTGAACGTCCAAACGATTTCAAGCGGCGGTATTAATTCGCTGCGGGGGATCTCATGGGGCTGAAAATATTCCTGGAATCGGTCTTATACAAGGAATTTGACGAAAACGTTCGGCTACCGAAAGCGACCGCCCCAGATGCAAATCGCTTCATAGCACCTTGCCTGAGATCTTTTGATCGCTCAAGATCAGGCAAACGGGCGTGTCAGGCTGGCATGATGGGCGTTTGATCATCCCTAATGCCACAACTGACTGCGAGACATGCGCCGGGTCGCCAGTGATTTCAATCGCAGCCGAAGTAATCACGCCGACTTCGGTTGTTCCCGTCGGATCATAAACAATGGTTCGCTGAATCGGTACAACCGGTGATTCGAACTGAAGTCGCCTCAATTCGCGATTCGTATGGCCGAGTGCATCCAGTCGCGCAACCGTTTCCTGCCCCAGATAGCAACCTTTATTGAACGAGACGCATTGTTTCGTCCGCGCGACTTCCTGGGCAAGGTGATCGTCTGTGACATCGACTCCATACAGTGGATATCCTGCATTGATCCTCAAATACTCGAACAGATCTCGTGTCCCCTCAGCCACACCCAGGCCGCACAGGCTTAGTTTGACCCCTTCGATTTGCTCACGCGGGACCGACAACAGAAATCCTGGCGGGCCTAATAGATCGACGCGGCGAATATGTATGGACAAGTTCTCCGATTCTCGTTGAATCGTACTACCGACGGCGGTCCCTTCGTCCAGTTGCAGCAATTGGGCCGCCAATGGTCCTGTGACAAACAACTCGCTTCGTTCATCACTTCGTGGGATTAATTGCACATCGTCGATCAGCACAAACTTTCCGAGATGACCGATGATCGCCTCCTGTTGTCCCGGAGTTCCGTCCAGCCAGAGCGACTTCTCGCCGCAGAACACAAACACATGGGCGGCAACCTTGCCTTTCAGATTCGTCACGAAGGTTTCGCAACCTTGCCCCGGCTTTAAGGTTTTGATGTCGTTTGACGTAAAGCTGTGCAAAAAACGAACTCGATCGGCACCTGTGACTTCGATCTGGGTTCGATCGCTCAGATCGAAAACGGCCACACTTGTCCGAGCCGCATTCAGGGCTTCAGATACCGTTTTTGATAGGTTGTTAGTAGCAGCGGGCATTGTTAATGGCCTTCAACTTTCGAGATTCGGGACTGGGCTTTTCTTTCCCGCGATGACAAGCCACGGTTCGACTAATCCTAACAGACGAGCACTCAACAGGAAGGCAATCGCTCCTACGGTCAACGGGACA
>JBAXBD010001051.1:0-1836 GCA_037142165.1 Schlesneria sp.
ATCAACCACGGACAGTTACCGGAGTTTCCGGAAGAGGGCGATAAATCGTCCGATCTCTATTTTGTCGAAGCCGAAGAGGCGCAGAAGGTGATCGGCGTCATCAGTAAAATGGTCAGCGAATCACTTCCGCAACGACTGGGCTTTAATCCGATTGAAGACATCCAGATACTGACGCCGATGCAGCGCGGCGAACTGGGAGCGCGCAATCTGAATCAGGTTATGCAGGGACTGCTGAATCCGGCGGGCCGTGAAATTGAACGTTTCGGTATGGTGTTCCGCGAAGGCGACCGCGTTATGCAGACAGAGAACGACTACGATAAGGATGTTTTCAACGGCGACCTTGGCCGCATCGTGGCGATTGACGAAGAACAGCGCGAAGTCGTGGTGAAGATTGATGACCGCCGCGTGAAATATGAATTCCGGGAGCTGGACGAACTGGTGCACGCCTACGCCGTCACCATTCACAAATCACAAGGCAGTGAATACCCCTGTGTCATCATACCGGTTCACACCCAGCACTTCGTCATGCTTCAGCGCAGTCTGCTCTACACGGCGGTCACCCGCGCCAAAAAATTTGCCGTGCTTGTCGGCACGAAAAAAGCGATGGGACTGGCTGTCAGCCGCGCCGAATCCCGCGAACGCGTCACCACGTTGAAGGAACGTCTCCAGAGTCAGAAGTAACCAGTGTTAACAGGGTTATGCTGTTCAGTTATTCGGGTTTCAGTGTCAACTGGTGATCATTGACTCCTGATTGGGTCAAAAGTCGAATTGTAAGGTTGATGTCTTCGCCTATTGCGATTTGATCTGTTGGTGGAAGCTCCATGACAAAACAAAGCTTTTCCCATGCACCAGGTAGGAGTGTGAATTCTTGGCGGATCAAGTGGAATATTGTTCCACCGTCTTGAGCGAAATGTTGGGTCCGAAACGATTCATTAAAGCCGGAGTAAAAGACGACATATTCGAACCGCTTCGGAAGAATGAGTCCAAACATGAACGTTACGGTTGAGAGGCTTTGATCTGGAGAATTGTATACGTCGACTTCAAGTTTCAGTTTTCCTCTTCTAATGCTACCTCCTGGGCTCCTTTCAAGGACGTAGGCCATTATACGTGGGAGTAGGAACCCATTAGAAAAGAGTCGAAGTGGTAGTGAAAAGTAATTACTTGTTTTTTCAGGGTTCTCAACAATCCAACGGAGGCGTTTTGCCAATTCGTCGCGAAGTGACGTGACGGACGTGTAAATGATGTGAGGGTAGTGCTTGAGGTCGAAAGGAATGTCTTCGGGGTCTCGCGTAAGTAATATGACTTTCTTGTCGAGCGCATGTGCGTAGCCAACTTCATAGAACACGTTCGGGTTGCGACCACTCATGTCAGCGACGACGATGTCAGCAGTGCTGATCTGATTGTAAATTCGCTGGAGAATGGTTCCATCGAAATTTTGCTCATCAACACGCTCACAATAAGTCCCAGATGTTTCGGCGGCGGCCTTGATGCCAAGCTGGTAGACGTCATGGAAATCGGCTGAGAACGGCATAAGGACGAAGACAAAAGGTTTCGGAGCTGTTTCTGTCATGACTAATTCCCTTCTGAGAAATACTCGGCACAGGCAGTTTCTAGCAGTTCGGTGGATATTCGGCAAAGAGTTTCACACCATAGAGATTCCAACTATTGGAAAACCATTGAGCCGGTCGTCGAATTGTAGCCGCGATCCGTGATCGCGGGCCGAGGTCAAGGACCTCGGCTACAACAAGGCGGAACGCGACCGCCGGGACGGCGGACAAGCAAGTGTGCTCGGCGATCACGCTCCACCTTTTCTCCAGACATTGATTGGGGAAATGT
>JBAXBD010001052.1:0-1832 GCA_037142165.1 Schlesneria sp.
ACGTTCGAAGAGATCGGCTGAACGCCGATCCGCCTGCGCCGCTGGCTTCGGGTTAAACGATGAATCCGATGGCATCGTTTAACCTCGCCTCGAAGAGAAGCGAGTTATCCGGAGCAATGAATGAAACCCGATACGACATTCGCAAAATCGCCCCATGAACCCAATTGCAATAAAGTTTCTGAGAAATCGGCTGAACGCCGATTCACCTGAGCCGCTGACTTTGGGTTAAACGACCAGAAAATATCTCTCTTGTAAAATAAAACACGACGCGACATAAAAATACAAGAGTATATGTCGAATGTCAATAGGCCTCCATGAGTTGTTTCTTAACGTTTGGAATGTGCTCATGGATTCTGTTTGCGGAATGGTTCCTGCGCTTCCGATCGCCTTTACGCCAAAGGCGTTGCCTATCAAAGACCATGTTGTCAGGGCGCAGGCTAACGGGAAATACTGGTTCTATCAGGCTAACGAGGTCCTGAAGGCGAAACCGAGGTGATTTTCGCGCCGATGGCCTTTCCAGCGTCAATATTGGACGTGTCGACGTTGCTTCGGTACTCTTCGACGGTCGTTGCAGAAAAGATTTACTTGTCCCACCCAGTAGGATATCATGCGCGGTGTCTTCATTGAAACCAGCGAATTCACGAACTGGATAGGCCACTTCCTATCGGATGATTCTTACGCGGAGATCCAGCGGAGGCTGATGGACAATCCCGACACTGAGGGCGTGATGCCGGGCTGTGGAGGCTTGCGGAAATTGCGGACGGCCGATCTGAAGCGAGGCAAAGGAAAGAGAGGTGGCGCTAGGCTGATTTACCTTTACGTCCCCGAAGCCCGGCATTTTTATATGTTGGATATTTACGGCAAGGACGAAAAGGATGACCTGACGAACGATGAAAAGAAAGTACTCCGCCTGTTAGCGATCGAGTTGAAACGCGAAGCGAAGATTGCCGCCAATCGCAAACAATATGAGGAATAAAGAATGAGCGAATTAAAACGGAAGCCATTGTTTGAACGGCTGGCCAAGGGACTGAACGAGGGGATTAGCCACACCCGAGGCGAGTTGGTGCTGAAGGTCGTCGATGTGCCCGAAGAACCGCCTGAGATTGACGGGCAGACTTTGGCTGCCTTACGTGAAGAAGCGGCGATGACGCAGTCGTTGTTCGCCAGGGTGCTGAATGTCTCGTCGAAGACGGTTCAAAGCTGGGAACAAGGAGTTCGGGAACCGTCGATGTCGTCACGCCGTATGATCCACATCTTCAGCCAGCGCCCTGACGTTGTTTGCGAAATCGTGGGACTCCCGGGAATCACACTGAAGGGTGTTACGATCGTCTCGATCGGCCAGGGACGGCGTAAGATTGTGCTGGAGCGTCCACGCAGTATTCGAAAAGAAAAAAGCGACAAAAAACATGGACAGGTCCAGTAATGTCGCCTGTATGCCAACGGCGGTTCACGTAAACATGATGGGGTAAAACTAATTTCCTTGTTCGACCACTCAGATTGCGATCGCTTCGATATACGTCAGGTCTGACGCACGTCATTTTTGACGTGAGAGCGGAAACGCCCGTGAACTTGGTGGCTTTGCTCAACCATTCAATTTCTCCGCAGGCCTCATCGTGCCGCCGAGAATCCGAGAGTTGACGCTTCCAGAGTCGCCTTTCATTACTTTTCTTAGGCATTCGACATGTCCAGCGCGTCGTTGTGCGGGTCTTCTCATGACGTCGCACGAGCGATCAACCGAAGGTCTCCGCTTCGTCTTTCTTGCTTTTAAACTCCGCCACCTGATGAAAACGCCAAGAAATTAAGAGGAGACCTTTGGTCGGACCCGTGTGCGA
>JBAXBD010001053.1:0-1832 GCA_037142165.1 Schlesneria sp.
CCAGAAAGACATCGCCGGGCTTCAATGTCGCCTGGTATACGGCCATGTTGGCCTGGGAGCCTGCATGTGGCTGAACATTCGCATGCTCAGCCCCGAAAAGCTTGCGTGCGCGTTCAATCGCGAGGCTCTCAATGACGTCAACGTATTCGCAGCCGCCGTAATATCGTCGCCCCGGGTAGCCTTCAGCGTATTTGTTCGTCAGTACAGTTCCGGCAGCTTCAAGTATTGCCGCACTGGTGTAATTTTCAGAAGCAATCAATTCGAGACCGTCATGCTGTCGAACCCGTTCGTTCTGAATGGCGGTCCAGAGGGCAGGATCAGCGGATTGCAAGGCAGACATTTTTGGGCAGACTCCGGGGAAAAAGTATCGAGCAAGTTTGCGAGATTGCGAATATCGCATCATATTGGCCGAAATCGCGTCAAGCTTTCTCGCAGCTTGGTTGGATTCTAGTCGACCTGCAAAACAGTGTATGATATGCGGAAACAACATTGAATCGCCACTCTTACCACCGGACACCTGCGACTCGTGACCCCCGATAACCCGGCCGATGTCGATTCCACGCTGAAAAGTTCTCCCATTCTTTGCGGAGAACGTGTTGCCTTTACCGGAACGCTGGCTTCGATGACGCATCATCAGGCGATGGATCTCGTTGACCAGCATGGTGGCACGTCCATGCAACATGTCGGACAACAGACGTCAATCCTGGTTGTCGGAGAAGAGGGCTGGCCGCTGGAGCCTGATGGGCTTCCATCGATGAAACTCGAAACGGCTCGTCTGTTGCACGACAAAGGTGATCCCATCCGCATTGTGTCGGAGTCGGAATGGCTGAAATTACTGGGTATTGAACCGCCGGAAAGAAAGTCTCAAAAACTTTACACCCCGGCGATGCTCTGTCAGTTGCTTGGTGTCTCTGTTCACACGATCAGGCGTTGGGAACGGGCGGGACTCATCAAGGCGGTCAAGAAAGTCTATCGCCTGCCGTATTTTGATTTTGAAGAGGTTGCCAGCGCACGGCGATTGTGTGAACTGGCTGCATCGGGAGTCAAAGCGGAGCAAATCTCTTCCAGCCTGCAGAAGATGCACGTGCTTTTGCCGAATATGGTTCGACCGCTCGCTCAGTTGGAAGTCTTAGCGCGGGGAGCTGGCGGACTGGTTTTTCGCGACGACCTGGGACTCATCGAAGTATCAGGCCAGCGGCTTTTTGATTTTGATCCGCCAGAGGTTGATCTTGAGCAGTCGGAAAATCCATCAACCATTCCGATCCGCCCTTCTCTCTTCAATGAATCCGCTGATCGCCAAGAATGGACCGACGACGACTGGTTTCGAGAAGGCTGTCGATTGGCTGACGAAAACGAGATTACTCATGCGATTGAAGCACTACGATTGGCAACGATCGGCGACCCACTGAATCCGTCTTACCACTTCCATCTTGCCGATGCGTTATACCGACAAAAGAAACCGCACGCCGCAATCGAGCGATACCACATGGCTGTCGAACTCGATCACAAATTCCTCGAAGCATGGACCCAGCTTGGTTGTGTGCTGTCGGAAGTCGGAGATTTAGCGGATGCCCGAACGGCGTTCCAGATCGCGCTGGATTTGCATCCCGACTACCCCGAGGTCCATTTTCATCTCGCAGGAGTGCTTGAACAACTGAGTGAGAAGGACAATGCCGCTGAACACTGGCGGCGTTATCTGGAATTCGACCAGCGAGGCCCGTGGGCCGAAATCGCCCGCGAACGCCTGTCGGCCACGTAGCGGCGGCTTCCAACCGCCGACCGGCGCAGCCGGTTTGTGCGCGTCGCACGACGGGTTCAGAATAGCTTTATCA
>JBAXBD010001054.1:0-1832 GCA_037142165.1 Schlesneria sp.
CTTAAGAGGGGACGTTCCTACGTAAAATCAACATCGGCAGCGTCGCTCAGTGGTATTCAGTGTAGTCACGAAATGCGACTTTGGCCGCCACGACTGGATTGTGTGATGTCAGGGCGGGGCCAACTTTGACCGTGCCGGCAAGCGTCAGAACCTGCGCCGCATACTGCTTCCACTTTTTCCCTTCAGTCGATGCAGAAGCCGTGAAACAATTCCCTTGTCGAGTCACTCGCAGCCAGGAATCAGGAAACGCAGCGGGAAACTCAGGAGGGGCAGGAGGCCGGACGGCGGGATAGATCGCGTGACAATCCTCTCCTGCCACCGCACGAAATTGCATTTCATACGCACCAAGATTGTTATTTCGCGGCTGATTGTCCGCGAAAACAACAAAAATGAGATGGGCACTCTCAGCTTGCAGGCTCTCGCGAATCATCAGGCCGCATTTGGAATACAGATGGGCTGGCGTGAAACTTTCCACCCGGACGGCGACATCGAAGTCGCCCGAAAAGTCCCTGTAAACAAAATGAAACTGGTCCGATTTTTCCCAAATATCGACCCCGCCGCCAATGATGTCCCAACCCGTTTCAACAGGCTTTGCGGAGCCCGGCAATTGGGGTGAGCCTACATCGACATTTGCAAAATCAGCGGGGGGCCAAACGTTATCAGAAAGATCGTCGCTGGCAGAATTAGTGCGTGACGAGCTATTCATCGTTCTGAACAAACTCCACTTGTTTGAATCCGAAGGAACGTGTTAAAGCGGTCTGCGAGAATTGAAGACGCCGATCTGGTTAACTCATTCTTTTTTCACTGCCGGCAATGTGGTGACGAATTCGATGTCGTCGAAGCTCAGGTTGAAGTCCACATCGTCCCCCTCTGCTGGTGCTTCGAAGCGCACGGTGGTGACGTCCTTGAAACTTCTTTCAATTTGCTTACCCCATTCTGGCTGGGTGAACTTGTCCAGCGGACAGACGATGACTGTCCATTCCTTCGGCGCCGTGAAACTGAATTGGAACTGGCAATGGTCCGTGACAGCGTTCCGGCCCAGGCCAACGCGGTAAGTCTTGCCGTCCCCTTTGGCGTGGAAACGGATTGCCTTATAAGCGGATAGATCCTTGGGGCCATTCTGATCGACTGTCATCTCCGCCACGGCATAAGGCCATGGGTCCATGTTCCGGCCCAGGTGACCGAAGAAATGGCCATGTTTTCCCTTATCCGACTTCGCGCTCCCTTTTTCAAAACCAAACGGATTCACTTTGGTGCCGAGGTTGTTATTGTCAGAATAGATTTCCCATGTCGTTCCGATCGTGGAACTACCGTCGAAATTGTCGACGAGCAGGCTGGCGTCTTCTGCCCCCCACACCAGGACCGGAATCGCGAACAGTGGCAGTAGGGAGATGATCATTCGGTTCTTCATCAGTCTTTTCCTTAGATGGGGTTTGATTAGATCTCACGGCATTGGGACAAAACGAGCACGTCAATCCACTGACGTGGATTGTTCATCTGACGTTGCGAGTTTCAGGCGATACAACAATTTAAACATCCTGCAAGAAACATGTTAGTGCACAACGCTTCTGCTGCCGAGAACCCTCGCTGTACTGAGTCTGCTGTGACCTGTGCTTCATGGCCAATTCGGTAAGCCGCATGCCCCCTCGTTCGTCCCGTTGTTCTTTGGTGGACCACGCGATAACGTCGCAAACAGTGAGGACTGACTTATTCAGGTCGTGGTCATTATCCGGGGAATTTCAGCATGTCGAATGTTCTTGGGTTCGGTGCGGTCGGGGACGGAGTGGCGGATGATACCGAGGCGTTGCAGCATACTCTCGACGCTGGCGATG
>JBAXBD010001055.1:0-1826 GCA_037142165.1 Schlesneria sp.
GCGCAAAATGTAAGGCCGCACCAGTCGGCGCAGTGCTCCAAATGCGGTCGAGTCCTGTTGTTGATTCAATTTCTTCACGAATTTCTTGAATTCACCCGCAGAACCCAACAGGCCAGGACAGCAGAAATCGAACAGCGACCAGACGTCACCCAGATTATTTTCCACGGGGGTTCCGGTCAGAACAATCCGCCCGGCTGCGGTGAGCTTCTTGACGCTTTTAGTTTGAGAAGACGAAGCGTTCTTAATTGCCTGAGCCTCGTCGAGCACCAGCAGTGACCAGTGAATGTTGCTCAACCAGTTTTGACTTCGAGAAAGACTATAAGTCGCGATCACGACGTCATAGCCTGCGAGGGCTCGCTGCGGATCTTTGGCAATCTTTTCAAATGTCTCGGAATCGCATTCGGAGCGATGAGCAATAAACACCGTCAATTGAGGGGCGAACCGCTTTAGTTCCTCACGCCAGTTTCCAATCAGCGACGCAGGGACGATCAATAAGCTTGGGGTTTGTTGATTGGCCTGAGTTTTAGACTTTTTGCCAGCGGGCTTGGTCTGCGATCCACTATTACGTTTTCGCTGGAGCAAAAGATCGATGACCTGAATCGTTTTCCCTAAACCCATGTCATCGGCCAGACACCCTCCCAACCCCAATTCGGTCATAAACCACAGCCAGCGCACTCCTTCAGCCTGGTAAGGACGTAGCGTGGCACTCAGGTCTCGGCCCGGTTCGCAATTTGTGATACTACTTGGATCGCGCAACTGATTTAATGTCTCACGCAACCAGTCGCCCGAAGTGATCCGCGACCATGACGCGACTTGCTCATCAACTTCATCGTTGGATGCCAGCTTGGCTCCCGCCAACATGCGCATTCCCTGAATGAAATCGATCCCACCCGCATGGGCATTCGCCAAGCCTTCCCAATGGTCGAGAGCCTGAGCCAGCTTTTCTCGATTGACCTCGACCCATTTCCCTCGCAGAAGTGCCAGTCCTTCGGTCCCCGCCATCAACTGACGACGTTCCGCGTCTGTAAGAGGTTCGCCATCAACCGCAAGGTCCACTTCGAAGTCGAGCAGGCTGTTCATTCCGACGGTGCTTGACGCCTTCCCGCCGATTGTCACACGCACCTGCGGTCGTGGTGGCTGACGAGCCGACCACCAGTTCGGCATCCTGACAACGACACCCGCTTCTTCCATCGCGACCGATTCGGTCAGAAATCGATAGGTCTGCCGAATCGTCCATGCCTGGGGTGCGAAGAGCTGCTTGCTGTCGAGCAGTTCGCGCACTACGGGGCTTTTGGCTGCCGCTCGACGCACAGGTTCGAGTAATGATTCCAGTTTTTCGCGATCATTGGCCGCCGCATAAAGCTTGAGTGCTTCCGCCAGCGGAATGTGTTGCAAGCGAGCCTGTCCCGACAATCGGCTGGTGAAGGTTGCCATAAAGGCAAATGGCCGAGATTCATCCCGTTTGTTCTCGGCCACGTGAAACGTCACTCTTCCGAGAAGATGCCAAAGCGTGTTGACGGTTTGCAGAAACGACGCAGGGCCATCCGCGCATGAAATCGCACGTTCAACGACCAGTTCCCGCAGTTCGACCCACAGCCGTTTGAGAACATCGGCATTCAGATATTCCAGACCGAGCATTGGCGGCGCATCGGCGATCATCAGATCGAGCTGCTCGTCCGACGGAGTGGGGATATCTTTCCATTGATCGAATCCCCCTTCGCCCAACTGGCAGACCGCCTGAAAGAACTGTCGCGTCAAACGACGCCAGAAAACGAATGCCGTTGGCAATTCTTCGGCGATGGAATGCGATGCCAGCAGAAGTAGTC
>JBAXBD010001056.1:0-1821 GCA_037142165.1 Schlesneria sp.
CCTTTTTCGAATACACCCCGCTGGGCTCGAACCAGCAACCTTCGGTTCCGTAGACCGATGCTCTATCCAATTGAGCTAGGGGTGCCCGGTCCAAAAGT
Source organism: Schlesneria sp. (assembly GCA_037142165.1). Classification (GTDB taxonomy): domain Bacteria; phylum Planctomycetota; class Planctomycetia; order Planctomycetales; family Planctomycetaceae; genus Schlesneria. Next base: position 99 of record JBAXBD010001056.1, read on the forward strand.
CTAACGATTACGAGGTTTTAAACAAGCGACCATTTCCCGTTTGACACTTTTTTGTGCCGTTTCGGACCGGTTCTAACGCTTTATTCCGGTTAAAAACCGCCTCAGCGTCGGGCGAGTCGAGCGGATGATACCGGCCATGACGTTTTTTGCCGTGAAAATCATCAATGGTGCCGGAAAACGCTGATTTTGAAGCCTGATAACGTTGCTCGTAACTTAACGATAGGGAACATACGTGATTCGAGAAAACCCGACTCGGTTGTGACGGGAAGATCGTCTCGGGTATCGTAAAGCACTTGAAATTTCATTGCGAGCGAATTGAATTTGTATTCTGGGAGCGGTTCATGCAACGTTGTCTGGTGACAGGTGGGTCAGGATTTATTGGCAGCCACCTGTCTGAGCGTCTGCTGGAGATGGGAAACGAGGTGACAATCCTCGACGATCTCTCGACCGGACGACGGCAAAACCTCGCTCCGATTGAAAATCATCCGCGTCTAAAAATTCGCATGGGGTCGATCACAGATCCGGTCCTACTGGCCGAAGTCATGGCTCACGCCGATGTGGTTTACCACATGGCTGCGGCTGTTGGCGTCAAGCTGGTTGCAGATGATCCGGTTCGAACAATTCAGACAAATATCTACCCGACGGAAGAGTTGCTGCGACTCGCGGTACAGCGAAATCAACGGGTGTTTATCGCTTCAACCAGTGAAGTCTACGGAAAGAATCCGAAAGAACGGTGGACTGAGGAAGATGACCTGGTTTTTGGTCCGACCTCCCGTCCGCGTTGGGCCTACGGATGTTCGAAAGCGATCGACGAATTTCTGGCACTGGCTTACCACCGCAAACACGGCTTACCGGTTGTGCTGGGACGTTTCTTCAACGTCGTCGGCCCAAGACAGGTCGGGCATTATGGGATGGTGATTCCCCGATTCGTCGATGCAGCGCTCAAGGGTGGTCCGATTGTTGTCTATGACGACGGTCAGCAGGTACGCTGCTTCGGCCATGTCCGCGAAGTTGTCGATTCGGTGATCAGCCTTGTCGAGACACCAGCCGCACATGGTTCGGTCTACAATATCGGCAGCGATTTTCCTGTAACGATCCGGCAATTGGCGGAAGAGATCATTCAGCGTGTGAATCCTGCTGTGAAGATCGAATACCTGCCCTATCGTGAGGCCTATGGAGACGATTTCGAAGATGTTCGACGACGAGTTCCGGATGTCACACGGTTGGAAAAAATTCTGGGAAAAAAGCCGACGATGTCGCTCGGAGCCATTCTGGATGACATCATCCGCTGGAAACGAGAGCAACTTGCCTCCAATTCCACACGCTGATTCTCGACTTCACGGAAAACTGCAAGCATTTCGAGTTGATCGGAAAATGGTCATAACGGATTGGACAGTTCGCGTCGGCATTCCGACAAGCTCTCACCAATGGAATTGTTACGAGTTGAAGCGGGGGACGATATGACACCGGTCATACCGAATCCGGTATTGCTTAACGACGCAGACCTTCTGCGGGCCGTCGCTTCTCCGCGAGAACGATTGTTTACGACTCTGAACCGAGCGTCAGCATTTGCTCCTTTGATTTTGATTTGTTGTATTCTTCCTGCATTTCAACTGCTCACCAATCCCGGTTTCAACGAACTTGATTCTCTGTGGGGATTACGAAGTCTGGCAGTTGCCAATTCAACAACAATCAAATCGATCATTGGGCCGGGGATCAATGA
>JBAXBD010001057.1:0-1819 GCA_037142165.1 Schlesneria sp.
GCGTTGGGAGGCACGCTCGATTTGCGTTCCGCCGGCTTCGCCTTCGGCTTCGCAGTGGTCGCCGAATTCTGAGACGCAGCGGCAGGAACTGCAGAGGGTGCCACCGAAACGGTGCTCGGCACTGATTGAACCGGAACAGGCGACTTTGTTGACGGACCACATCCCGTCGAACAGAAAGAAACGATCAACAGAAATCTAAAAACCATTCGCAGTTCTGATGTTCGCATGGCTGGACCTGTGTCATGAATTGACATACTGGACGTGGACTTCGATCTTCTTTCGCGTGTCCATCAAAGTAACAAATGGAAGACTTCAAACACAGTCTTATGTCACGAGGACAGGGGTTTGAGGTTCCTGACGCAGGTTGAACTGTTGACAAGTGTTACCGAGGTGGATCAAGCGTCACTTTAAACGTCTGTTCTTTTTTCTCCCGTACAACGGTGAAGTCGACAGCATCACCGGCGGAAAACTTCCTTAAGGCGGCATCAAAATCATCAAGATTCACAACAGGATGCGGGCCAATCTTGATAATTCGATCCCCCCCTTTAAGTCCACCTTTTTCACCAGGACCGCCAGGGGTCACTCCGCTGATCGCGTAACCGGGATCTTCGTTGCCGAATTCCGGAATCGTACCGACATAAGGTCGATTGCCCCCTCGGCTGGGACCTGCCGCTCGCTTGGTCTCCACATATTCGGGCCGTTCCGCGCGGGTGACGGTCGCCGTAATCATTGCTTCAATCAGATCAGCGACACGAGAAACCCCTTCGATGTTGATCTTTTCACAATCGTCGGTCGGCTTGTGATAGTCGGCATGCTCACCCGTAAAGAAATGCAGGACTGGAATCTTTTTTGCATAGAAAGACGTGTGGTCGCTGGGACCGTCACCTTCCGGTTTGAAAATCAACTTGAAGCCGTTCTCTCCGTTAAACTGCTTTAGTTCAGGCTCCCAGCGAGGACTGGTCCCCGTCCCGTAAACAAGTAGTTTTTCGTCTTTCAGTCGCCCTACCATGTCCATGTTCAACATGGCCACGGTCGACTCCAATGGAAACACCGGTTCTTTACAATACCTGGCAGAGCCGAGCAGCCCCAGTTCTTCGCCGGTAAAAGCGATAAACACCAATCGTCGAGCGGGCTTGGCAGTTTTCGCTTTCTGACCAAACCGGCGAGCCAGCTCAAGCAATGTCACTGTTCCCGAAGCATTGTCGTCCGCGCCGTTATGAATCTCTGACGATCCAGGGGCCAGCGAGTTTTGACCACCGCGTCCAACATGATCGTAATGAGCACCCACAACCACCGTTTCGTTGGCCAGTGGACCTTCTCCATCAATAACACCAATCACGTTTTCCACGTCCGATCGAACTTTTTCAATCGTCGTGGCCCCCTTAGCAGACCACCCGGTCACGACGACCGATTTTGGCTTCAAATCAGCATCAATCTGGGCTTCGAGTGTCGCGAGATCGGTCTTGATCGCCGCCAGCATCTGGTTACATGTCTTGATCGAAATGTGAAATGCCGGAGGCATCGCTTTATTGTCGCCGTTGCCGGCGTAACCGAATTTCATCAACGGATCATCATCACTCTTTTCCGCCGCTTGTCGTAGTGATTTCGATTGGTTTGTCGCTTCCGTCAATTTGCTCCGGGCTGCGGCCGCTTTTTCCGTCTCGGCCAACTCGATCACCAGGAATTCTTCCGCTGCTGCCACAACCTTTTCGTTCGCTTTGGCCAAGCTTTCTTTGCGAGTTTCCGCCGCCTTCTTTCCGGCATAAGGATCATTCACAAATAAGACCGCAGCCGCCTTGTGTGCCGCCAGGTTACTCAT
>JBAXBD010001058.1:0-1816 GCA_037142165.1 Schlesneria sp.
TGCAGAAAGTAAGCGGGGTCCGTGAATTCTTCGACTTCAATTCAGCAATTCCGACGTCAACACTCGGTCGGGCGAATTGTGATATTCACGGCAGCGACATAACTTCGATGCAATTGATTTCAATCGGTTACAGAAATCCCAAATGCAATTAGACTCTTTGAAGAAAACTGCCGTACCCGTCGCTCGATGCCGAGGTCGGCAGCTTCGATATCTGGCTGACTTGGATTTCTATTGTGACTGAAATCTGCTCGATATTTGAAGCCGTGATCGAGACGATTCGATGACGCTCGTCCAAAGCAAATCAAGTGATTGATCGGGGAATTGTTGCGAGCGATTTTGAAAACGCTTTCCGAGATGTTGCAATGTTGACCCGTCTCCGGCAGACTCTTTCGTAAATTCACAACTTGTTTTCGCGCCCCTGCGGCGCGCCATCTCTGCCATATTCATGAAAGAAAGCGATGTTCGACTCCATTAAAACCTTCAGGCCACTTGTCATCCTGTGCATTCTTTGCACAAGCTGGGTCTGTTTTGCCCAGGTTCAGGACCCGTCGAAACCGAAGTCGGCGCCAGCGGTTAAGAACAATGACATTTTGAAGCCCGCAGTTGATCCTGCAAAGAAGGCCCTTGACGGCAACCTCCCTCCAGCAGCTCCTGCAAATGGGGCCCCTAACAAACCGTTGATCGGAAACGTTGGCAACCTGGCAGTCCCCGCGAAAGGAAATGATCCTAAGAAACCGGCTGCCGCTGAAGAGGCTACATCGGCCGATGAGACGGCGATTCGGCAATCAGCGGATGCGTTTACCACCGCTTACAACGCTCATCAGGCAAAGACGATCTCGGAACTTTTCGCACTCAAGGCCGAATTGACCGATGAGAACGGGAATGTGATTAAAGGGCGTGAAGCGATTGAACAAGACTTCGCTCAAACATTCACAAAATTTCCTGAAACCAAAATCCAACTGGAGATCGGCTCGATTCGAATCCTGACGCCAAACATCGCCGTCGAAGAAGGAATCGTCCGTGGTCAACCGATCCCCGGAGAAGGTGAATCGGTCAGTGCTTATGTTGCCGTGCATGTCAAAGTGGAAGGACGGTGGCTACTGGCATCGGTCAGCGATTACGCGATCCCTGTGGAAATGACGGCACATGACCACCTTGAGGAACTGGCCTGGATGGTGGGCGACTGGATTGAAGAGAGTCCCGATTCGGCGGTGAAGTCTTCTGTCCGCTGGGATGAAACGGGAAACTATCTGATTCAAGACTTTGTGTTGCATATCGCAGGTGCTGCGAATGCGAGCGGTTCAACACGAATTGGCTGGGACGCATTAAGAGGCCATCTCAAATCATGGACTTTCAATGCGGATGGCGGTCACTCAGAAGGATATTGGACCCGAGACGGAGATTCCTGGACGGTGAAGTCACACGGGGCGAACGCCAAGGGGGAAGCGACTTCGGCAACAAGCGTTTACCGAGTACTCGACGGAGACACGATGACCTGGCGGTCGTATGACCGCGTTGTGGGTGGAGTCCCCAAGGGAGACGTTCCCGAATTCGTGATCAAGCGTCATGCACCGACTCCAGGATTCTAGACTTCCAAAAACGAAACCAAATACTCATTCCAAATTGATCAATCAAAACAATTTTCTGGGAGCTGTCCCGTGTTAAAGAAATCTCTCGTCGCTTTGATGCTATCCTCAATGTTCCTGAATATGCATGAACCTGTCTTCGCAAGAGGGGGCGGTGGCGGCATGGCACGCCCTGCTGGCGGAGGTGGACCCGGTGACGGCGCAGCGCCTGGCTCCGGCCGATGGCCAGC
>JBAXBD010001059.1:0-1809 GCA_037142165.1 Schlesneria sp.
CGGAGGATGGTCTGGCGGAAAATATCCTTCCGCGACTGGAAGCGTCGAATGCCGATCTGACCAAGGTGACTGCGATCTCCGGTTTCCGCGAACACGACAACGACATGAAAGAAGAACTGGCATGGACGTTTCAACTGGATCGGGACTTTCCATTTCTGGAAACCCGATTGAGGTCGTTGCAACAGGCGGGGGCCAACGTTCGACTGCTGGTGATCGATCCGATCGAATGTTTTCTGGAATCGGCCACGGGAAAGAAAAAGGCCACGATCGAAAGTCTGTCCGAACGGCTGGCGAAGCTGGCGATGGAGACGAACGTGGCCATCGTGGTGGTCTCCAGTCTTCCCCGCAGCGTGAAGGGGACCAGGAAACTGGCGCAAAGTCTTCGTCGTACGGTCGATTCAGGACCGTTAGGGGCGGCAGCACGGTCGGTCTGGATGCTCGGGCAGGATCTGGAGAATCAGAATCGGCGGTTGTTGTTGCCGGTGAAAACCAATTACTGTGAATTGCCGAATTCGCTGGCGTATCAGATCGCGGGGGGCGTGATTGAATGGGAAAAGGAAGCGCCGACGCTCAGCAGCGATGAGTATCTGGCGAAATGTGATGACTATGTTCAGGAACAGAAGCGGGCGGCACGGGCCGAGTTCTCACAACTCCGCTTTGCGGTGAGGTGGTTACGAGCCGAATTATCGAAAGGCCCCCTTCCCGCAAAGACCATCAGACGCGATGCCGCCGACAACTACATCAGCAGTGCGACACTCCGTCGAGCCCGCGATGAGCTTCGGGTGATTTCCTTGAAGTATGCGTTTGCCGGGCCATGGAATTGGAGTTTGCCGACACCTGACATAACTTCGTCGGAGGAAGAACAAGCAGAAACGGAGGCGGAAGGCTCGGACGAAGGTGCACAAGGTGATGGTCACGAAGGTGCTCACGAAGATGTTCAACGTGATGGTCACAACGATGGCCTGGACATTGGTTTCGAACGTGCTACCGAAGGTGCTCACGAAGATGATCAACCGCGACCGTGGCCAAAAGGCGAAAAACGCCGAAGGTGATCATGCGGTGACGAAGGTGATCATGCGGTGACGAAGGTGATCATGCAGTGACGAAGGTGATCATGCCAAGGATTTTCTTCCGTCGAGAGGATGGGACTTATGGGACCCATGGGACCTATGGAACTTTATGGGTGATGATCGAGCCGAACGGTTGCGAAGGTGCGATCGAAGATGCTCAACTGGGACACCAGGTGCCATGCGAAAAACGCCCGTAAATTGCCGAAGGTGCTCAAGTACGACGAAGGTGCTCAAGCGAATTAATTGACGGGCAAGACGAAGTTTCGGGTGGTTCCCCCCGGTCCTTGTCGCCCCAAGTTTCGAATCAATGTTTGAACCAGAACGAATTTCACCACGGACAACACCGATGGGCACAGCGCGGGCATTGCCCGCAACCCAATGGGAGGGTGAGGCTCCTGCCGAACCGTTGAGTCGATGCGTGTACCTACATCGCGGGTCGGCGGGAGCCTCCCCCTCCCGTGGAGAAACTTCGCGGAGCGCGAAGAAACCAAATGGCAGCACTACGCACCCTGTATGCCCGGTTTTGTGACGTACTACAACGATTTTGATCTTTGAAAATTCGGAATTCATTGAAAACGGATCGCCCCCGCAGCCCGCAGCCGGCAACCGGTGCGGGCTGATCCGTGTGGGTTCGTTGTTTGATGGTAGGGCTCGGTCGAATTCTTTGAGGTCCATAATCGGTTGGAAAGATGGTGGGCCTCGAAGACTCGACCGCACCCTACGACGGTCTGGCTGGAAT
>JBAXBD010001060.1:0-1797 GCA_037142165.1 Schlesneria sp.
CCCAAAAACAGCCAACAAAGCTCCTGAAAGAATTAAAAAACGAAAGAAATTCAGCCACGGATTAACACAGAATAACACGGAAAACTCAAAACAGGCAAGCGAAGACAAAGGTCTTTCTCAACCGTTCTTCCTGGGAGTTATTCCTCTCTATCCGTGTGTTTCTGTGTTCATCCGTGGCTGATGAATTCTTTTGATTTTATTTGTTTTGGTTTTTGAGATCCGCGACGATGCCGCAGATTCGCTTTGACGCCGGTTGACTGGCTTCTATTCAAGACGCAGTTAAACTCCGGCTCGAGGCCCAGTGAAACTACAGAGAATGCTTCGGCTGATGCACTGTCAGGACTGGGCAATGAGCCTTTCGAACGACGTTCTCAGCGACGCTTCCCATTAACATGTGCGTCAATCCGGTTCTCCCATAGGTCCCCATCACAATCATGCTGATGTGATTGTCTTTCGCATATTTCAGGATTTCAAATACGGGTGTTCCGACAACGACCGCCGATACGACTCGATGGGCGCTTCGCCATTCTGGGGCGAGTAAATTTTCCAGATCGCTTTCGGACTGTTTCACCGACGCAGCAATCGCCTCGGTGTCTTCGATGTAGCCGACCGAAGGTGCTCCCATCGCAGGTACCGCCAATGGAACAACGACATGCAAAAGATGTAATTCTGCGCCGGTCCGGTTGGCGAGTTCACAGGCATACTTTCGAGCATTCTCAGACGGATCGCTGAAGTCGGTCGCGAACAAAATTTTGTGGATTAAGGTGGAATTCGACATGAAGGCCCCTTTCAAGCAACAGGATTCAGAACGGGTGACGTCAATTCACAACCGAGTCGAAAAACGAACTCGGAATTCTGATTTTCCGGTGGTCCTCTTGTCGTCTCGAACCGGAAAAGTGTTGACCAGTTGGTCAGTTTAATGCCAGTCTTGCGAGCCGACCGAGTATCGAAACCGGAGTCCACAGCCGATGCCAAGACAACGACTTAGTTCCGCTCAGGATAGAAAGCGAAATCAGCAGACTCGTTCATCGGAATCAGGAGTGCAGTTCGACTTCAGATCTAGGGAGCAACTGGTGCGCCTGAAATGGAGCAGAGGAAGTGAATTCGACGAATCTCGCGAAAAGTGACCTAAGGACAAAGTCAGGCATCATTCGCCGATAGAATAATTCAAAAACCTGACGGCAAAGGTCCGTTAACCCATTTTTCGGGCAAACCTCTGTTAACCACCTCCTCAGGGGAGGTGGTTTTTTGTTTTTTCTCGAACGGACGAAAGTTAGTGATCCTCAATTGACCGTTGTGGTCACTTCTTCCCGAGGCAATAAAGAAACTCCTGACGCTTGTCGTCGGACTTTGTTGCTGCTCGCATGTAAATGCGGCTGCCGCAGATTGTTGGGGTGGCGAAGACGTCATCGGCGAGTTTGTTTTCGGCGATTTTCTCAAAACCGGTCGGAGATGCTTTGAAGATCCAGGTTGTCCCCGTTTCGTTCGTTGCGAAAATCTGATCACCTACGAGAACCGGCGAGGCGCTAAATGTTCCGCCAAGACGCTCTTTCCATTTTTCTTCGCCGGTATCACATTTCCAGCACATGGCGACCCCGGCATCGAGAACCGCGTAAAGGTAGCCGTCTTTGAGCAACATCGAGGGGACATAGACTCGAGTACCATTCTCCCAGGCAACTTTTCCAGACCCGTCAGCGTGAATGGCACTCAGGTGATTTCTTGGATACCCTCCGCTCGTGTAAATCAAGTTACCGTCAGTGACGGTCGATGTGACACATTCTTCTGTCGACCCCTTGA
>JBAXBD010001061.1:0-1792 GCA_037142165.1 Schlesneria sp.
CAGTAGGGTTCATCGCTGAAGACGGCGATGTTGGTACCACGCAACAAATCGGCCACGTCGCGCAGATCCTGTCGCGTCATGACTCCACCCGTCGGATTGTGCGGCGAATTGAAAAAGATCGCCTTCGGGGAAGGGTCCGTCTTGAGGAAATTCTCAATGGCAGACAGCTCAGGCCGAAAACCGGGAGACTGCTTCAGCGGCGACAAAACCGGTCGTGCATTCCGCCGGAGGATATTCGGCAAGTAAGTCGGGAAGTAGGGGCTGAAGACCAGGACTCCGTCCCCTGGATTCAGAAACGCTTCGCAGAAGTACTGCTCAAAGACCTTCGCTCCAGGTGCAACGACGATATTGGCCGCTTCGGCCGGGATGTGAAACTCATGCTTTACGAATCGTGCGGCGGCCTCGCGAAACTCAGGTAGTCCCGGAGAGGGGCAATAGTGCGACTTGTTTTGCTGAATCGCCTCGACGCCCGACGACTTGGCTGAAGCGGTGCTGTCGAACGGGCTGTCGCCGATTTCCAGTTCGACGACATCTTTACCCGTTGCTTTTAAAGCTTTCGCCACTGCAAGCACATTAAACGCGGTTTCGACCGAAAGAGACTTTGCGAATTCACTCAGTTGAACGGACATACTGACATTCCTGTGTTGATGCTGGTCGTCGAATTTCAGAAGGAAGAGCTACTTTGCCGAGATCGCCTGCTGAAGCGGGCGCAAGACCTGATCAATGACGTATTTTTCGAGCAAAGATTCGCACTGTGCCTTCAATTCTGCAAGCGTCTCTTCGTAAGAAGTATCGGATTCCAGGCTTCCATATTGCCGCACCGTAAAGAACACGCTGATGTGCTCTTCGGGATAGTCGCTTCGCCTGACTTGATAGGCGTTTGTCCTGGTTTCAATCAGCAATCGAGCCTGGCGACGGCAGGTCTCTTCCAGGGCGATCGTCATTGTCGGTTCAAAATTCAAGACCTGGCGACCGGGGATTTCGAGTAATCCGTCCAGTGCCGAACTGACGCCAAGAGCGTCCGCGACAAGTTCGTCGTGGTTACCACGATAGTTGAAATCAAACCCCATCATGTAATCAAGAGCTTCACAATCGAGCGAACTGACCGACAGCATGTAGGGATCCAGTTCCAATACGAGCTTGTGCTGCTCGAACGCATCATCGACGTCGTCCGGATTAATGTAGCCGCTGCAGATTCGGCGAGGCTCCAGCGTCAGCCAACGTTGATGCCCCTGATCTTTATCTTCTTCCAGAACATGGTCGCCGTTTTCTCGCGTATAAAAGTTCCGCATCGTTGGATACTGTTTCCGGACACGCTCGAAAAAGCTGAGTGTCGTATCTCGCCCCGCTGGTAATGCCATCTCAGTATTGAGATTCATGTTGACGTAAAAATCGTCGGCGAGCGTGGAGTACGAAGACATCAATTAATTTCCTCAATGAATCACAGGTGACAGTGAGCGAACAAGACCAGAATTGACTCGTCTCGCCCGGCACGCTGTTCTAATTTTCGCGGTGATGACTGTTGGCAGAGGGCAAAACAGCCAAACACCGGGGCGGGATATTGTATAGGCCTGCTGAACAGGGGTCAAAGAGGACGTCGACAACGGGGACATTCATGATCGGGGTAAATGGGATTTTCCCGCAAAACCCAACAACAATCCGGCGCATCGTCGGTGACCACTGTGGGAAGTGTCCAGTTCAAGATCGCCTGACGCAAGTTCCTTCGGTAGTCGTCCGCCAACACTTAAATGTGGGGTTGTGTGCCACTGGCGTGCGTCTTCGCTCGCCAGTG
>JBAXBD010001062.1:0-1784 GCA_037142165.1 Schlesneria sp.
ATGAAGCCGAGGAACTTTTTTGACACTTCCGACGTCAAGTTCCTCAAGAGCCGCTGAAAGCGGTTCGCCAGGAGCTACCGCTCCATGAAGCCGAGGAACTTTTTGACACTTCCGACGTCAAGTTCCTCAAGAGGATAAAGCGTTCTGAAACCATACGTCCTCAATGAGCCGTTATCGCGGTGCCCCGGAACAAAACCCGAGGGGACCTTGATAATTGAACAACCTGATTTTTATCGCGCAGTCAACGCTTTGAGAGATTTTGGGGGAAGCTGCGGCACGATGACTGTTAGCGTGGCCGAATATTTTGTGTCACTATAGCCTTCCCCTTTCTCATCTGGTGACACGTGATGGACGACGACCAGTACGACATTCCCTTCTTTGGGTGTAAATTTCGCGATCCCGTCCGCGTCCGTTTCGTCCTCGAAATTCTTATCAAACCCTTCCGCGAGAACCGCACCTCGGGGAATGAAGGAAACGCGAGCCGCCTTCAGAGGCTTTGAGTTCAGCAGCACCTTCACTGCCAACGGCTGTCCTGGCCCCACCGCCGTGACGGGATTTATGACGGGTACGAGTTCCAGAGCATGTCCCAGCGGTTTGTTAAACCCCGATGTCACCACCGGAACGTCATCCAGTTTCTCACTGGCCAGGAAATAGGTCTTCGCGCTTTTGATCGAACGGGTCGTGCCGCGCACACCATCCGATGTCGAAGTCACCACATGCAGACCGTGCTGTGTCGTCGTATACCGACCTGTCCAATAACCTTCCTTGGTACTCAATCCCGTTTCCACCAGATGCGACTTCAGATCAAACGCTTCGCCCTTTGGATTAACGACTGAAATCTGCCCCGATTCGAGTGCAACTTTGCCGGACAGTTTGAAATCCCGGTGATCGTTCCCGTGATTTCCCAGTTTGAGATCAACATGAACGATATCTCCCAATCTCACCAACGACGTATTTGTCTCGACCCAGTTGTCGTGTGCCATGGCAGCAAGTGGCGCGATGACGGTCACAAAACAGAGAATTAAAGTTCGCATTATCAGTTTTTCCCGAGATAACATTGTGAAATGGACGGGCGGAACCACTTGTTAGCGCCCCAAGAATTGGCGGACTTTCGTTCGTTGTTAAATGAACAGATCAATGCAATTTGAGTTGGGTTCCGAACAAGAGTCAGCAGGTCTTCTTATTTGCTTGAACACTGGCAACTCTTTCGATCAGCGATCGTTTTTTAATTGTGGAACTTTCAAGTCGATCGCTTCGTCCTCCTTTGACAATACAATCTTCAGCGGCGTCGTTTCCGGTTTGGCAAACACCGTCGGGATCGCAATGGGAGCGCCTGCCGATTCCAGCGTACAGCGGAACTCACCCGCGGGAAGTTGACACGCGCAAGTCCCATCCATCGTGGCGAGTTCGAACGAACCGTCTAATCGCGATGCGGCGACGCCGATCGGTTCAGTCGAATCACCATCGACCTGATACACGGTCACCTGAATACCAACCAAAGGCTCACGACCGTTGTGAATCTTGCCGGTTGTCCCGCCAGAGGTGTCAGGAACGGTTTCAACTCGACCACATCCGACAATTGCGGCAAGCAACAGCGGAATCAGCGTTAATCGAAATTCAGGAATCATGATTCATCCGTCGTTTTGGCATAGTGCTTCAATGTCAAAAATTGCTGTTCACCTCACCACCCGCTCGTGAACCAAGTCCCTGCCAGACCGAAAGATCGACATTGTTGCTGACGAATCGCACTCCCCCGTCACACATCAAGACGTGAACGCCGCCGA
>JBAXBD010001063.1:0-1782 GCA_037142165.1 Schlesneria sp.
CGTTAAACAATTGCAAGAAGGGGATATTACGATAACGCCACTTCACTTTGATCTCACTGAAAAAACCTATCTCACGCAACTGCAAGCTGAAACATGGGAACTGCCGGAGTAAAAGTTTTTATCTTTTGACCATGAATTGAGCGGAAATTTGAGAAATCTGACTTATGAGGCACGTGAGGCTGATGTGATTGTCTCGTGTGTCACATCCAGCGATCCCAACATCAATTCCCGACTGCCAGGGTATTAAATCGAATCGGGACACCTCGTTCAGCGAGATATTTCTTTGTCACACCAATTGGGTGGGTTCCATAATGAAAGATGCTGGCAGCGAGTGCCGCGCTTGCATTGCCTTCCGTCAGAATCGTTCTAAGGTGTTCAGGATTCCCGGCACCTCCGCTGGCGACAACGGGGATCTGAACGGCGTCGGCCACAGCTCGTGTGATTGGCACGTCGTAGCCGTCCTGCGTTCCATCAGCATCCATTGACGTCAAGACAATCTCACCGGCACCGAGCCGCTCGACTTCTTTGGCCCAGGCGACCGCTTCCAAGCCGGTTGGAACACGACCTCCATTGACATGAACTTCCCAAACCTCGCGCCCGTCGCGATGGACTCGTTTAGGATCAATATTCACAACAATACATTGGCTACCGAATTTTAATGCGGCTTCACGTACAAAATCAGGATTCTTGACGGCAGCCGAATTGATAGAGACTTTGTCACAACCGGCGTTCAGAAGCATGCGAATGTCTTCAAGGGTTCGAATGCCTCCGCCCACAGTCAACGGCATGAAACAGACTTCTGAAGTGCGCCGGACAACATCCAGAATAATTCCACGTTGCTCGTGACTGGCCGTGATATCAAGGAAAACAAGTTCATCTGCGCCGTCTTCCTCATAACGCGCCGCAACCTGCACCGGATCGCCCGCGTCGCGGAGATTGAGGAAATTCACCCCTTTGACAACTCGCCCCTCATGGACGTCAAGGCACGGAATTATTCGTTTGGCAAGCATAGATTCTAAAGTCATCCAAAGAGTAAGTTAATGTGACACCGAAACTTAGACTCTAAGGCAAGTAACCAGAAAACGTCAAATCGAATCGGTGAGTCGGTTTAGAATGTGAAGACTGAATCCATCGGAAACGTCGAATTGACATACTCATCTTGTCGAGAATTGCTCAAATTGCTCTGCTTCCAACTCATTTCACTTCAACCGTGTGGTGGACGAAACCGGCCGAAGCACGCATCACTTCTGTTTTTCAGTTCGTAACCTGATTCGTAAGAAAAACGACTCGACGGAAAGGATTCTGTCATGCAGCGTATCCAGTCGTTAATATTTTTATGCTTTTTAACGTTTTCCTGCAGTCCGATCTGGGGATGGAACGACGTTGGGCATATGGCAGTAGCCCGGATTGCGTACGAAAAATTGACCGATTCGGAGCGGGCGGCAATTTTGGCAATCCTGAGGCATCATCCCCATCTTCATGAGTTGCTGCTTAAGGACCGACCGTCACAGGCCTCGATCGATGAATGGCTTTTTCTCAGGGCTGCTACGTGGCCGGACAATGTTCGACCACCGCGTGACCACCATCGAGAACCCGTGTCATCGCACCCCGTTTATCGGTTTCACCATGCGACGTGGCATTATGTCAACTTCGAATATCGAGCCGGCCAACGAGAAACTTCGCTTCCCAGCCAGCCGTTACCACATCGTCCTGCACCGTCAAAACCAGCCGACCAGACCAACATCATTGAACAACTGGACCATTCCTATCTTATTGTTCGCG